>NZ_VRVC01000107.1:0-17620 GCF_008040005.1 Methylobacterium sp. WL19 | reverse complement strand
TATCAGCATAGATAGTTTTTGTCGATTAAAGTTATATAGATGACAGTCAAGTCCATGAAACCGTGATCCGCTTAATTGGACATGACACGTCTCTTGCGATTCGGCGGCGGGGGGAAGGCAAGCCTTCTACATCGCCCCACCAATCCACTGCCTGATCGAGGCCATGGCAAATGGCGTGCTACAACGGACGCCCAGCGCCGAGCGGATGCCGCCGGTACTCTCAACGCCCTTCCGTTTACTGCCGAATGCCGGGCATGCCGCCCGATGAACTCCGTGGATCGCGGACAGTGCGCCTCACCCGGGCATCCGTTCCGTCCCATGGTTCGGGCAGAGATTCGCCTCCACGGTGATGTGCGAGAGCCCGTCCAGATCGGCCAGCTTCGCCTTGTACATCGCCGGTTCCTGCGGGTGGTCGGAGACGAGGGAGACGATCAGGCCGGTATGGCCGGGGCCGAGGCGCCAGAGGTGGAGATCGGTGATCGTGTCGCCGTTCGATTCCAGCCGCGTCCGCACGGAGTGAGCGAGCCCCCGATCCGGCACCGCATCGAGCAGCGTCGCGCCGGCGGAGCGGATCAGGGTCCAGGACCAGGCGACGATGACCGCCGCGCCCACCAGTCCCATGGCCGGATCGAGCCAGGCGAGGCCGAGATAGCGACCCGCCAGCAGGGCCGCGATGGCCAGTACCGATGTCAGCGCATCGGCCAGGACGTGGACATAGGCCGCCCGCAAGTTGGTGTCCCCATGGTCGCCATGGCCGTGCCCCTCGTGATGGCCGTGATCGTGCGCGTGGTCGTGGTGATGGGCGTGGTCGTGCCCGTCGCCGTGGAGCAGCCAGGCGCTGGCGAGGTTCACGAGAAGGCCCAGGATCGCGATCGGCAGGGCTTCGCCGAAGGCGATGGCCTGGGGGCTGTTGAGGCGCAGCACGCTTTCATAGCCGATGGCGAGCGCGATCATGGCGAGGATGATGGCGCTGGCGAAGGCCGCGAGATCGCCGAGCTTGGCGGTGCCGAAGGCGAAGCGCGGGTCGTCGGCATGCAGGCGGGCGAAGCGATAGGCCAGGGCCGCGATGCCGAGGGCGGCCGCATGGGTGGACATGTGCCATCCGTCGGCGGTGAGGGCCATCGACCCGAAGACCGTCCCGCCGACGATCTCGGCGACCATCATCGCCAGGGTCAGCCCGACGACGAGGACGGTCCGGCGCTCGTTGCGCTCATGCGCGTGTCCGAGGAAATCGTGGCGGTGCTGCCAGGTCTCGATGCTGTGGCTGTGCATGAAGGGGGTGTCCTGAAAGAATCGTCCAGCCGAACATAGGGTGCTTTGGCGGGGCGATCATCCTTCTCTATGGAGAGAGGGAGCCAAGCCCGGAGCAGACAGGTTGCCCTTCGTCGTCGACGATCTCACCAAGGCGAGCCAGCGCCGCGCCGCCGATCCCCTGGCCTCGGCCTGGGTCTCCGCCAATGCGGGGGCGGGAAAGACGAAGGTCCTCACCGACCGGGTGGTGCGCCTGCTGCTGAACGGGGCGCCGCCCGCCCGCATCCTCTGCCTCACCTTCACCAAGGCGGCCGCCGCCAACATGTCGATCCGGGTGTTCCGGACCCTGGGCCGCTGGGTCACCCTGGACGATGCCGCGCTCACTGCCGAACTCACCGAACTGACCGGCGAGTCTCCGGCACGCCGGACCTTGAAGGCGGCACGGCGCCTGTTCGCCCGTGCCGTGGAGACACCGGGCGGCCTCAAGATCGAGACCCTGCACGCCCTCTGCGAGCGGCTCCTGCACATGTTCCCGTTCGAGGCCAACGTGCCCGCCCGCTTCCAGGTGCTCGACGAGAACCAGGCCGCCGACCTGTTCGCGGCCGAGACCGACCGGGTTCTCGCCCTGGCGATGACCGGCCGCAACCCCGATCTGCGCTCCGCCTGGGACCGGGTCGGCCCGGAGGCCACGGGCGATACGCTCCGCGCGATCCTGCGCGCGGCCATGCGGGCGCAGGCGACGTTTGACGGGACGGACGGTCTCTCCGGTCCCATCGCCGCCCTGTCGCGCTCCCTCGGCCTCTCGGCCGGCGAGACGGCCGATACGGTCCTCGACCGCATCCTCACCGGGGGGCTCGACGATTGGAGCGGCCTCGCCCAGCGCCTGCGCACGGGAAAATCCACAGACGAGGGGCTCGCCGACAGGCTGGTCGCGGCGGAGGCGACCTGTGAGGCTGCCGCCCGCCTCGACCTCTACCGTTCGGTGTTCTTCACCGAGAAGGGCACCCCGAAGGCGGACAGGAGTCTCGGCACGAAAGACGTCCCGGCGGAGGTGAAGGAGGCGCTCCTCGCCGAACGCGACCGGCTCGATCCCCTGTTCGATACCTTGCGCGCGGCCAAGGCCCTGGAACGGACGCAGGCCCTGTTCGTCCTCGTCGCCGAGATCCACCGGCGGGTCGAGCGTCAGAAGGCGCGCCTCGGCGCCCTCGATTTCGACGACCTGATCCACAAGGCTCTCGATCTGCTCTCGCGGGTGGACGCCGCCTGGGTCCTGTACAAGCTCGACCGCGGCATCGATCACGTCCTCGTGGACGAGGCGCAGGACACCAACCCGCGCCAATGGGACATCCTGCGCCGCATCACGGCCGATTTCGCCAGCGGCGAGGGCGCTCGCGAGGGGCTGCGCACGCGCTTCGCCGTGGGTGACCCGAAGCAGTCGATCTACAGTTTCCAGGGGGCCGAGCCGCGCGAGTTCGCGACCGTGCATCGCGAATGGCGCGCGGCCTCGAAACAGGCGGGCCTCGCCTTCGAGGACGTGACGCTGAACGTGTCGTTCCGCTCGACGAAAGGCATCCTGCGCGCGGTGGACGCCACCTTCGCCGTTCCCGAGCATTACCAGGGCCTGTCCTTCGACGACGCGGCCGTCGGCACGACGCACGAGACGGCCCGGCGGGACGCGCCGGGCGTGGTCGAGATCTGGCCCATCGAGGTTCCGGCGCAGGAGGAGGAGCCCGATGCCTGGGCGGCCCCGGTCGACGCACCGGAGGCCAATGCGCCGTCCATCGTCACGGCGCGGCGCGTGGCGCGGGCGGTGAAGGCTTGGACCACCACCGGCGACGAAGGCGGGCGCGTGTGGCGTCCCGGCGACGTGCTCATCCTGGTGCGCAAGCGCTCCGCCGCCTTCGAGGAGGTGATCCGTGCCCTGAAGGTCTGCGGCGTCCCCGTGGCGGGCCAGGACCGCCTGGACATCACCGCCCATATCGCGGTGAACGACCTCGTCTCCATCGGCCGCGCCGGCCTGCTGCCCGCCGACGATCTCACCCTGGCCGGCGCCCTGAAGACGCCCCTCGTCGGGCTCGACGACGACGACCTCGTCCGCATCGCCGCCCGGCGCGAGGAGAGCGAGACCCTGGAGGACGCCCTGGCCCGCCATGCGGCGGCGGGCGACCCGGCGGCGATACGCGGGCATGAGGCCCTCACCCTGTGGTCCGACCTGGCGGCCCGGCACGGGCCTTTCGGATTCTATGCCAGCCTGCTCGGGCCGCATGAGGGGCGGATGCGGCTGGTCTCCCGCCTCGGTGGCGAGGCGGGGGACGCCATCGACGTGTTTCTGATGAAGGCCGCCGAGGCCGAGCAGGCCTCCGAGGCTCCCTCGCTGGACGGCTTCCTCACCCGCTACGACATCGCTCCGGGACGGGGCGCCAATGGTCTTACCGTCAAGCGCGATCTCGAATCCGGCCGCGACGAGGTCCGGGTGATGACGATTCACGGCGCCAAGGGGCTGGAAGCCCCCGTCGTCGTCATGATCGACGGCTGCGAACCCCTCGGGCGCAACGATCCGCATCTGCTCGCCATGCCGGGGGGGCGTGACGAGGCGATGCCGCCGGTCTGGGCCGGGTCGAAGTCTCAGGATACGCAAGCGGTCGCTGCCGCCCGCGAGGCGCATCAGGCCCGCGCCCGCGAGGAACACAACCGTCTCCTCTACGTGGCGCTCACCCGCGCAGCAGACCGTCTCACCGTCGCGCCGTATCGCGGCCATGAGGAGCAGGGCGAGACCGCCTGGTGCGAGATGGTCCGGAAGGGGCTGGAACAGGCGTTCGGGCCGGGCGAATCCCTCGAGGCCGCCTACGGTCCCGTGCTGCTATGGCGGGACGGACCTGTACGACCCGCTGTGGCCGCTTCCTCGCCCCCTGCGGAAGCAGCATCGTCGATCCCCGGATGGTTGAGGACATCGGCGGGGTCGGAGGTCGAGGCGGCGCCGCCGGTCAGTCCCTCCGGAGCCCTTGGCGCCGCGGATGGTCAGCGCACGGTGCCGAGGCGGCAGGCCAACCCGCAGGCCCGCCGTCGCGGCATCCTGATCCACTCGCTCATCGAACATCTTCCGCGCCTCGATCCCCATCAGCGAGCGAGCGCGGCCTCCGCCTTCGTGAAGGCGCGGGCGCCGTCGCTTCCGGCGGCGGACCAGGACCGGCTGGTTTCGGATGTTCTGAACCTCGTCAACGATCCCGCCCTCGCCGTGCTCTTCGACGGCGATGCGAGGGCCGAGGTCACGATCTCGGGACATGTCGGCGTCGGGGGCGTGTCGCGACCGGTCTTCGGACGGGTCGATCGCCTGAGTATCCGCCCCGAACGGATCGTCGTGGCGGATTTCAAGACGAGCCGGCCGCCATCCGACCGTGCTCCCATTCCCGAAGACGAGGCGGCGCAGATCGCCCTCTACGTGGCGCTCCTGCGGGACATCTATCCGGGGCGCCCTGTCGAAGCGATGCTGGTCTGGACGTCCGGTCCGGTCATCCGCCATCTCGGCGAGGCCGACATCGCGTCGGCGCTCGCCTCACTCTCCGCCCGCCCGGCTCACACCGCGATTACGGCGTGAGCTTGAGGATCTGTCCGTCCGGGCCGTCCGTCACGGCATAGACCGCGCCATCGCCGGCGACCCTCACGTCGCGGATACGGTGATCGAGGGGGATGCGCTCCTCGGTGACCACCTTGTCGCCGTCGAGCTTCAACGCGACGATGCCGCCGCTCACGAGTCCACCGACGAGGAAAGCGTCCTTCCAGGCGGGGAACAGGGTGCCGGTATAGAGTGCCATGCCGGACGGGCCGATCACCGGATCCCAGTAATAGACCGGCTGGACCGTGCCGCCCGCCTGGGTCTTTCCCTCGCCGATCTTCTCGCCGCTATACTCGATGCCGTAGGTCACTTCCGGCCAGCCGTAGTTCAAACCCGGCCGGGGGCGATTGAGTTCGTCGCCGCCGCGCGGGCCGTGCTCGACGGTCCAGAGGCGCCCCTGGCCATCGATGGCGGCGGACTGGATGTTGCGGTGCCCGTAGGACCAGATTTCGGGTTTGGCCTTCTCGCCGCCCGTGAACGGGTTGTCCTTCGGCGCATTGCCGTCGGTGTCGATCCGGAAGACCTTGCCGAGGCCGCTGGTAAGGTCCTGGGCCTGGACGCGCGGTCCCTTGTCCGAGCGCTCGCCCACGGTGACGAACAGCTTGCCGTCCGGCGCGAAGACGAGGCGGGAGCCGAAATGCTTGTCGCCCTCGTAGGACGGCGTCTGGCGGAAGATGACCTTCACCTCGTCGAGACGACCGCCATCCTTCTCCTCGATGAGCTTGGCGCGGGCGACCGTCGTGCCGTTCCCCTTGTCGCGCGGCTCGGAGTAGCTGACATAAATCAGACGGTCGGAGACGAAGCTCGGGCTCAGGGCCACGTCGAGCAGACCGCCCTGGCCCCGCGCATCCACTTTCGGCACGCCGGCGATGGGCTGGCCGACCGTGCCGTCCTTGGCGACGATGCGCAGCTTCCCGGCCTTCTCCGTGACCAGCATGCGGCCATCCGGCAGGAACTCCATGGCCCAGGGACTGTCGAGGCCCTTGGCGACGACGGTGCTCTGGACCTTGGTGGCTTCGAGGGGCTTCGGCGCGCGGGTCTGGTTGGGCAGCAGGGGTTTGTAGCCCGTATTCGCGGGCGCCGTTTCGGCGGGCTCCCCGCCCGTGGCCTCGTTCTGGGGCGCTGCGAAGGACTCGCCCCCGATCCGCGGCTGAGGCGTTCCGGATTTGCCATCCTGGGCGAACGCACCGGTGCCGAGGCTCAGGGCGGCGAAGGAGGCAAGCAAGGTCGGAGAGATGCGCGTCACGTGGTGATGTCCTCCATGGCCGGCGTTGAGGGCACCGGCTCTCGGCCTGTTTCGGGGCTCGATCGCCGGATGGCGGCCGAGCCCGTATGGCACCGGCTCATCATGGGCATGCGTGCTGGGACGCTCGCCGCGAGGATTGCCGGTCACGCTGGGAGATGGGGCGAAGCGACGGCTTTGGCGAGGGGCAACGGGAATCATGCGGGGGACAGGCGGCCGGGGCGGTCTCGCATGAGAGCGGTGGATGAAGAGCGGTGGATGATGCATGCGAGAATCGAACGGCTGTCCCGCCCTTGGCATCTTACGCCTTGACCGTCCCGGTTCACGTCGCCAACTCTCGCTCTCAAGCCGGCGCAGGCCTCGTCTCGCCGACCGTGCAATGAGAAAGGGATCGCAATGGCGACGGTAAAAGTGACCGACGCGAGCTTCGAGCAGGACGTTCTCAAGTCCGCCGAGCCCGTGGTCGTGGATTTCTGGGCGGAATGGTGCGGCCCCTGCCGTCAGATCGGCCCGGCCCTCGAAGAGATCTCGGCCGACATGCAGGGTCGCGTGAAGATCGCCAAGGTCAACGTGGACGAGAATCCCGGTATCGCCGCCAAATACGGCATCCGCTCGATTCCCACCCTCCTGATCTTCAAGGGCGGTGAACTCGCCAGCCAGAAGGTCGGCGCGGCGCCGAAGGGCGATCTCTCCCGCTGGATCCAGGCCAGCGCCTGAACGCTCGCGATCGACCATCGTGAAAAAGCCCGGCCTCGGAAGGCCGGGCTTTTTTTATGTCCGGTGGTGCGCACCGGCCGGTGCGGACCATGGTTCGGAAACGAAAAAACCCGGCCATGAGGCCGGGCTTCTCCGTTTCGAGACCTGTGTCGACGTTGCGACGTATCGGCTTAGTACGAGCCGAACTTGTAGTTCAGACCGGCGCGGACGACGGCGAACTCGGTCTCACGAGCCGAGGGGCTGAGCGTGAGCACGTTCGTGGCCGGGTTGTAGACGGAGCGGGCGCCGCGGCCATCCTGCTCGAGGTTCACATAGAGACCTTCGACCTTCAGCGTCACGGCCGAAGAGCGGAAGAAGTTCAGGAACGAGTCGACGGGCATGGCGTACTCGATGCCGCCACCAGCGGTGTAGCCGGTGCGGAAATCGTCGCGGCCGGTGCCGCCGTCGCCGTAGGCGAAGCCGCCGGTGCCGTAGAACAGGACGCGGTCGAAGGCGTAACCGACGCGGCCGCGAACCGTACCGAAGAAGTTCATCTCGCTACCGGGGGTCCGGACAGCGGAGCCACCAGCAACGCCCGGGGTGCCGGTGAAGCTGACAGCCGAACCGGGGAACAGACGCGAACGGTTGCTGAAATCGGTGTACTGAGCGTCAGCTTCGAGACCGACGACCAGGCCCGCGCCCGGGGTGAACTGGTAGTTGTAGCCGACCTGGCCACCGCCGACGAAGCCTTCGGTGTTGTTGCCGTTGCCGACCGACAGGACACCATTGGTGGTGCCCGAGTTCAGCACGGAGCCGGCCGGGAGGTTGTAACGGTTGCTGTCGCTACCGGCGTCGAAGCCGTAACCGGCGTTGATACCGAAGTAAGCGCCCGTCCAGGTGAACACCGGCACCGGCACGAAGACCGGCGGCGCAGCGCGACGCGGAAGGTCGGCGGCGGTTGCCGCTGCAGTGAGGGCCGTGAAGGCCGCGAAAGAGGTAAGAAGCTTTTTCATCGTTGATCCCCAGCGAGTTGCCCGATCCACAATCAAACTAGTCGATTTCGGGCAGTCGAGATGTAGCGCAGGAGCCACACTCGATATCCGATGCCACAAGTGTGGCCGGTCCGGTGAAAAGCGGGGATTGTCGCGATGTGTCGTCCGCCGATCCTAAGCAAGGACGCTGTGTTCGTCACGTCCGGCCGATGCCGGAGACCCTCGTCCGGCATGGTTGTCCAAGACAAACGATGCGGTAACCCTGTTCGACGAGGGCAAGGACTCGTCCGGCAGAATCACTTGCCTTCCGCCAGGAGACGGCCTCCCACCCGACGCGATCAGGTCGGAGGCGTACCGTTGGCGGTGAGGACGTTGCCCGCGAGATAGAGCGAACCGCAGATCAGGATACGCGGCGGCCGCTCGAAGGCGATGTCGGAGAGGCTCTCCAGGGCAGCCTCGACGCTGGAGGCCACATAGGCGGTGAGCCCCACATCGGCGGCGATCTGGGCGACCTCCTCGGCCGGCCGCGCCGCCATCTGGCCTCCGATCGGGACCGCGATCAGGTGTCGCGCCAGCCCAACGAAGTTACGCAGGAAGCCTTCCGCGTCCTTCGTGCCGAGAAGGCCCACCACCAGGATCAGCGGCACGTCGCTGCGCTCGCCGAGATCCGCCATCGCGGTCGCGAGAATACGACCGCCATCGATATTGTGGCCGCCATCGAGCCAGAGCTCCGCATCGTTCGGTGCCATGTCGGACAGGCGGCCGCGGGTGAGCCGCTGGAGGCGGCCCGGCCATTCGACCTTGTTGAGGCCGGTCTCGATGGCCTCCACTCCGATATCGCCGAAACCGGCCGCGCGCAGGGCCGCGATGGCGGTGGCGGCGTTGGTGAACTGATGCCGTCCGTTGAGGCGGGGCTGGGGCAGGTCGAACAGGTCGAGCTCGTCCTGGTAGACGATGCGGCCGCGCTCGGCATGGACCGAGAAATCCTGGTTCCCGACCCGGATCGGCGTGGCTCCGATCTCCTCGGCGATGCGGCAGAGCACCGAATCCGCCTCTTTGTAATCCTGGGCGGCGATGATCGCCGGGCAACCGCGCTTGAAGATGCCCGCCTTCTCGGTCGCCACCGCTTCGACGGTGTCGCCGAGATACTCCGCATGGTCGCGCCCGATCGGCGTGACGACGGCGGCCGCGGGATTGTCGATCACGTTGGTGGCGTCGACCCGGCCGCCGAGCCCCACTTCGAGCAGGAGCACGTCGGCCGGGGTCTCCGAGAACAGGAGGAAGGCCGCGGCGGTGGTGATCTCGAACACCGTGATCGGCTCGCCCGCATTGGATGCCTCGCAGCGGGCGAGGGCGTCGGCGAGCTGGTCCTCGGGCACATAGCTGCCGCCCCCCACCGCACCGATGCGGATGCGCTCGTGGAAGCGCACGAGGTGGGGCGAGGTGTAGACATGCGCAGCGAGGCCGCCGGCTTCGAGAATCGCCCGCATGAAGGCGATGGTCGAGCCCTTGCCGTTGGTGCCGGCCACATGAATGACCGGAGGCAGCTTGCGTTCCGGGTGCCCGAGCCGTTCGAGCAGGCGCTGGATCCGGCCCAGCGACAGGTCGATCGTGCGAGGATGAAGGGCCAGGAAGCGGGCCATCAGCGCGTCGGAGGAATCCATGGATCGGCTCGCCGTATAGCGTGTGGGCTCAGGCCGGCTCGGCAACGGCGCCCGCGCCGGCCGGTGCCGCCGCAGGCTGGTTCATCAGCAAGCCGCAGAGTCGTGAGATCGTGTCCTTCAGGGCATGCCGGTGCACGACCTGATCGACCATTCCGTGTTCCTGCAGATACTCGGCGCGCTGGAACCCGTCGGGCAGTTTCTCGCGGATCGTCTGTTCGATGACGCGCGGCCCGGCAAAGCAGATCAGGGCGCCGGGCTCGGCGAGATGGACGTCCCCCAGCATGGCGTAGGAAGCGGTGACGCCGCCCGTGGTCGGGTTGGTGAGCACCACGATGTAGGGGAGTTTCGCCGCTTTCAGCCGGCGCACGGCCACCGTCGTGCGCGGCATCTGCATGAGCGACAGGATGCCCTCCTGCATGCGTGCGCCGCCGGAGGCCGAGAACAGAATGTAGGGCGTGCGCTTGTCCAGCGCCGTCTCGGCGCCGCGCACGAAGGCCTCACCCGCCGCCATGCCGAGGGAGCCGGCCATGAAGGCGAAATCCTGCACCGCCAGCGTCATCGGCATTCCCGAGACCCGGCCGAAGCCGATCTTGAAGGCGTCGGGCATCCCGGTCTTGGCACGGGCGTCCTTCAGGCGGTCGGCATAGCGCTTCTCGTCACGGAACTTGAGCGGGTCGGCGGCCACCTCCGGCAGGGGCACGTCGATCCAGGTGCCCTCGTCGAACATCATCTTCAGGCGCGCCTGCGCGCTCATCTTCAGATGATGCTCGGACCCCGGGATGACCCAGTGGTTTCCCTCCACCTCCTTGTGGAACACCATCTGCCCGCTATCCGGGCATTTGACCCACAGATTCTCGGGCGTCTCGCGCTTGAACAGGGTCTTGATCCTGGGGCGCACGACCTCCGAGATCCAGTTCATGGGTTCAACCATCGTCGACTGACCGTTCTTGAGGGAAGGGGTCTCGGATGAGCCGGGGATCGGCTCGCGGACGGATCGTTCCGGTGTGGTTCTCTCAGGCGGTCCGGCCGCGCACGCCCTCGGCCAGTTCGCGCACCAGTTCGCTCACCGTCTCGGCGGCGTCCCGGCCGTCCACCACCGCCCGGTGGATCACATCCACGAGGGCGGAGCCGACGACCACCCCGTCCGCGCCCTTGGCGATCGCGGCGGCCTGGACGCCCGTCCGGACGCCGAAGCCGACCACCACGGGCAGGTCCGTATGGCTGCGGATCCGGCCCACCGCCTCGGCCACCCGACCGAAATCGGGTGTCGCCGTGCCGGTGATGCCGTTGATCGACACATAATAGACGAAACCGGCCGTGTTCGCGAGGACGGCGGGGAGGCGGCGCTCGTCGGTGGTGGGAGTCGCCAGCCGGATGAAGGCCAGGCCCTTGGCCAGGGCCGGCAGGCAGAGTTCGTCGTCCTCCTCCGGCGGCAGGTCGACGACGATGAGCCCGTCGATCCCCGCCGCGACGGCGTCGTCGAGGAACCGGTCGACGCCGTAGGCATGGATCGGGTTGTAATATCCCATCAGGATCACCGGGGTTCCGGAATTGTCCTCCCGGAAACGGCGGACGAGGTCGAGGGTCTTGACCAGATCCTGGCCGCCCGCGAGGGCGCGCAAGGCCGCCGCCTGGATCGCCGGCCCGTCCGCCATCGGGTCGGTGAAGGGAAGGCCGAACTCGACGATGTCGGCGCCGGCCTGCGGCAGCGCCCGGAGGACCTTCAGGGAGGTCTCGGCATCGGGGTCGCCGGCCATGACGTAGGTCACGAGGGCGGCGCGCTTCTCCGCGCGGCAGCGGGCGAAGGTGGCCTCGATGCGTGTCTTCGTGGAACCGGCGGTGTCCGGCTGCGAAGAGGTCTCTGACGAAGAAAAGGTCATGGTGCCTGCGTCTCGCGGCCTGGCCTCGGGGGAGGGACGGCCCAGGTACAAGCCGTCGCGCCTACACCATCGCGGCCTGCCCGTGAAGCGCGGCGCGCCAAGCTGTCCGGCATCGGCTATGAGCGTGACGGCACCGATGCGGGGCGAGGGAGGTCGTCCGTCGCGGCAAGGAAGCCTTAAGCTCCTTTCGAAAGCCGTCCTTCAATCTCACATGCGAGTGACAGGAATGGAGTGGGAGCGGGAACCTCGGCGTCATCGCCAGTCTGCGCGGCGGTTCGCCCTGCGGCGATCCGCTCGGGCCGCCCCACGGAGAGGTCGATGATCACCCTGGAGGTCGCTCTCGCCATCACCCTGTTCGCGGTCCTGGCCACGGCGAGCCTGGTCGCCCGAGGCCTGCGACGGCCGGCAGGCGACGCGTCCGAGGTCGAACGTCTCCAGGACAGCATCTGGCGGATGTCCGAGAGCGAGGAGCGCTACCGCGCGCTCGTGGAGGCGACCACCGACGTCATCGTCCAGCGGGACACGCAAGGGCGCATCACCTTCGCCAACGATGGATTCGGGCGTCTCTTCGGGGTCGAACCGCTGACGCTGCTCGGCTCGACGGCGGACCTCGAAATCCTGGACCAGGGGCCTCGGCAACAGCAATCCGACGGCGTCAGCCGTGTCGAGATGCAGGTGCGCCCCGTCGACGGCATTCCGCGCTGGTTCTCCTTCATCGAGATGCGCGTCACCGGTCCCGGAGGACGCACGCAATGGCTGCGGGCGGGCTCGGACATCACCGAACGGATCGAATCCGCCCGCTCTCTCGACGAGGCGCTCCACCGCGCCGAAGCGGCCAACGTCGCCAAGTCGCGCTTTCTCGCCACCGTCAGCCACGAGTTCCGCACGCCGTTGAACGGCATTCTCGGCATGGCCGACCTCGTCCTCGAGACCGGCCTCGATGCCGAGCAGCGGACCTACGTGGAGGCGGTGCACACGTCGGGCCGGGCCTTGCTGACCCTCATCGACGGCATCCTCGATTTCTCGCGGATCGAGGCGGGACGCCTCGACCTGTCGGCCGAACCCTTCGATCTCCGGGCGGTGGTGGAAGGCGTGGTCGAACTCCTGGCGCCCCGCGCCCAGGACAAGGGCATCGAGATCGCCATCGACGTCGCCGACGACGTGCCGTCCGAATTCATCGGCGATGCGGACCGTGTCCGGCAGATCGTGGTCAATCTCGCGGGCAACGCCATCAAGTTCACCAATCAGGGCGGGGTCGGCGTCACGGTGACATGGGTCGCGCAGGAGATCGTCCTGGCGGTCTCGGATACGGGGGCGGGTATCCCCGCCGCGCGCATCCCGATCCTGTTCGAGGAATTCGAGCAGGGCGACAACAGCGCCAGCACGCGCCATGAGGGAACCGGGCTCGGTCTCGCCATCAGCCGGCGCCTCGCCTCGCGGATGGGGGGACACATCGACGCGCGCTCGGTCGTCGGCCAGGGCAGCACCTTCACAGTCCACTTGCCCCTGCCGGTCGGCGCTGCGTCGGAGGATGCGCTGCCGCCCGTCTCGCTGCAGGGGCGGAAGATCCTGATCGTCGCCGATTCTCCCTATCAGGCGCCGTTCCTCGCCCGGCGCCTGTCCCGGTCCGGCGCGTCGGCGGTGGTGGTGCCGACCGTCGAGGCCGGGCTCGATACGCTGTCGGGCGTGCCCTTCGATGCGGTGATCGCCGATCGCGCCCTCGGCGACGCGAGCGTGCGCAGCCTCGCGGCGGAAGCCAGGCGGCGCGGCGTGCGCTGCAGCCTCATTCTGCTGTCCCCCTTCGATCGGCGGGAATTCGGTGCGCCGGGGGCGGCGGGCTTCGACAGCTACCTGATCAAGCCGGTCCGGGCGCGCTCACTGTTCGACAGGCTGCTGGCGCCGAGCTCCTCGGTGGAAGCGACCGGCCCCGCGCCGAAACCGGTGCCCGACGACGGCGCGATCCCGGCGGACAAGGACGGCGCGCGCGCGGGGGCGGGCGTCCACGTGCTTCTCGCCGAGGACAACCCGATCAACGCCCTGCTGGCCACCAGGGCTCTGGAGCGTCTCGGTGCGACGGTGGTTCTGGCGCGGGACGGGTCTGAGGCGCTGGCTCGGCTCGACCATCCCGCATCCCGGTTCGACCTCGCCCTCATCGACATCCGCATGCCGGGAATCGATGGGCTGGAAACGGCGCGGCGGCTGCGTGCCAGCGAGGCCGAGCACCATCGCGCGCCGCTCCGGCTGGTGGCGCTCACCGCCAATACCGGTCGCGAGGACGAATTGGCCGCGCGGGAGGCCGGGTTCGACGAATTCCTGGCAAAACCCCTCGACCTCAAGGCCTTGCCCGCCCTCCTCGAACGCCGTGTCGTCACCGTGGCCTGAGAGGCAATTCGCGTTGACAGGGCGCGGCGAGCGAGCGAACACGGGCCATGCGCGCACCAACCTCGCCACCATCGGATGCCGCGGCACCCGTGCCGACATCGCAGAGCAGGGATGGTCTCGTGGCCTTGGCCGTGGCGGCCGTCGTGGTGGTCACCGTCCTGATCGGCACGTTCGCGCCCTCTTCGCACGGGCGTTCAGGACCGGTTTCTCCGGCAGCCGATGCGTCCTGCGCCGAGTGGAGCGACGGCTGCACGGTCTGTCGGCGCTACGGGGAGGGGATAGCCTGCTCCATGCCGGGTATCGCCTGCGTTCCCAAAGCAGAGCTGTGCCGGCGCCATTCCGGGGGATGACCGGGTCGTCCGTTCCGATCCGCCTTCGCTTCGCGCCGAGCCCCAACGGGCGCCTCCATCTCGGGCACGCCTATTCCGCCCTGGTGAACGAGCTGTTCGCCGCGCGGCTCGGCGGCGACCTCATCCTGCGGATCGAGGATATCGATCCGGTGCGCTCGCGCCCGGACCTGATCGCCGCCATCGCGGACGATCTCGCTTGGCTCGGGATCGGGTTCGGCGGTTCCGTCCGGCGCCAATCCGAGCATTTTCCGGCCTATCGCCGTGCCATCGACGCACTCCGCTCGCGCGGCCTCGTCTATCCCTGCTTCTGTAGCCGCGCCGCCGTGATCGCGGCCGCCGGGCCGGAGCCGCCCCGCGATCCGGACGGGGCGCCTCACTATCCCGGCACGTGCCGCGTCCTTTCCCAGGATGAGCGGGCGTCACATATCGCGGCCGGTCTGCCGCATAGCTGGCGGCTCGACATGAACCGCGCCCTCGCGCAGGCTCCGGGGCCGCACCGCTTTTCCTGCCTCGACGCCGATTGCCTGGAGACGAGCCACGTCGCCGATCCCGCCCGCTGGGGCGATGCGCCGATCGCGCGGCGCGACGTGCCGACGAGCTACCACCTGTCCGTGGTGGTCGACGATGCCGCCCAGGACATCAGCCACGTGGTTCGCGGAGCGGACCTCGCGGCCTCGACCGACCTGCATGTCCTGCTTCAGGCCCTGCTCGGTCTTGAGTGCCCGGCCTATCATCACCACGCCCTGATCCTCGGCCCCGACGGGACGAAGCTCGCCAAATCGCGCGGCTCGGAATCCCTCGGCGATCTGAGGGCTCGGGGCGTCACCCCGGCGGAGATCCGCCGCCGGCTCGGATTCGGGTGAGGGGAGGGGGCTCAGCGCGGGGCGTCGCGCTGGGCCATGGCGACGCCGGCTCGGGATTTCTGCAGCGTGGTCTCGATCTGCTCGCGCTGGCGCGTGAACTCGGTGAGCATCCGCCCGTCGAGTTCGCGTCCGCGCGGCACGCGGATCTTCATCGGGTCGACGAAATGGCCGTTGATGATGACCTCGTAATGCAGGTGCGCGCCGGTGGAGAGGCCGGTGGAACCGACATAGCCGATCACCTGGCCTTGGCGCACCTTGGCCCCCGCCGTCACACCCCGGGCGAAGCGCGACATGTGGTTGTAGGTGGTGACGTAGCCGTTGATGTGCTGGAGCTCGACCCGGCGGCCATAGCCCGAATCCCATTCCGCCTTGATGACGCTGCCGTTGCCGGCGGCGACGATGGGCGTACCGATCGGGTTGGCCCAATCCACGCCGGTATGGAGCTTGGCATAGCCGAGGATCGGATGGCGCCGGTAACCGAAGCCCGAGCGCATGATGCCGTCGGCGATGGGCTTGCGGATCAGGAATTTTTTGAGGGAGCGGCCCTGCTCGTCGAGATAATCGATGGAGCCGTCGTCCGGCGACTGGAAACGGTAGACCTTTCGCACCTCGCCGCCGAGGTTGAGCGACGCGTACAACAGTTCCGGCCGGTCGAGCGCGGCCTGACCGCCTTCCTCGTCGTACGTATAGAAGACATCGAGACTGTCGCCGCTCGCGATGCGGCGCTGGAAGTCGATGTCGTAGCTGAAGATCCGCACGATATCTTCCACGGTCGCGCGCGGCAGATCGTGCCGTGCTGCCGTCTCATAGAGGCTCTGATAGAGACGAGGGCCCGAACCGCCATCCTCGTCCTCGTCGTCGTCTCCGGATTCCGACGCGGCGGGCGCCTTGCGCGCCGCCTTGTCTTCCACCGCCTGCGCGACCGAGACGAAGGCGCCGCGATCGTTGATGGCGGCGATTCCCTCGACGCCGTTCTCGCCATACAGGACGACCCGAGTCACCTGCCGGGGATCTCCGGGCTTCGGACCCGGTGCGATCTGGACGCGGAACTGTTGGCCTTCGGCGAGGTCGCCGACGCGTGCCCGCCCGCCGAGAGCCGCGACGATCCCCTTGATCTGCTCGTCGCTGGCCTGGCCCGTGGCCTTCAGCAGCGCTTCGAGGGTCTCGCCGCGCTTGATCGCCACGTCGCAGTCTTCCACCAGCGGCGTCTCGCCCTGCCGGAGGCTCGTCTTCGCGAGATTGGTGACGTTCTCCGGCACCACGAGGACGTCGATGGACTTGAAGGGGCTCGCATCGCCGGACGGGGGGGCGATCCCGCCGAAATCCGGAGCCGCGATACCCTGCTGGAGCGCCCGCGACAACATCATTTGCGGCGCGATGGGAAGCGCCGTGCGTCGTCCGGCCTCCGCGGCCAGCCGCTTTTCCTCTTCGACCTGGGCGGTCACGGCGTCATCGCCGAGGGCGGGCGTGTTCGCCTCGATCGGCATCGTGGTGAGATCACGCTTGATGACGGTCACCTCCGCGCCGGGAGCATCGGCCGCGCTCGCTTCCGTCGCCCGTTCGAGCGGTTCGCTGGACACGAATTTCATCGGGTCGAATCGCGGCACCTCGGCGGAGAAGACGCCTGTCGACATGGAGAGCGCCGTCGAGATCCGTACGAAAGGCCGGACCTTGATGATCTCGCGGTCTCCCAAGCGCACGGTCACCGGCGAGCGGAACGTCTGTTTGGCCGACGCGATCATCAGGTTGCGGACGAGCCGGTCGCCCTTGCGCGCGATGTTCGCGACGTCGTCGTTCGGCGCGGAGCGCACCATGATCTCCGCATGTTCCGGAACCGCGGCGAAAGAGACGTCGCCCTGTAACGACACGTAGATCGCGGCTCCGATGAGACCGGCCCCGGTCAGCCCGGTCAACGCACTGGCACAGAGCCAGCGCAGGTTGACCTCACGTCGATCGATCTGGGCGGAATCGGTGAGGAACAGATCGAGAGGCGGGTCGGCGGCTCGGCCTGGATGGGAGTCGGTGCTGTTCGTCGGAGCTCCGATCCTGAGCCGGCCGCGCGCCACGGTGTTCCCTCGCAAGCGTATCTCTTCTCTTCAGAGGGCCGGATCTCGTTTCGCGAGGGACGGCGCACCATGAGCGACGACCGATGGTATCGGCCGGTGGTCGACATGTCGAAGTCGAGCATGTCGACATTGAGGCGCCTCGGGAGAGGGAATGTTTCCATGCACGCGGGAAAGCGCGGGCGGAATGGAAGATCGCTGGGCGAAGGCTGGCGCGCCGCTCTACGTCAGAGGGGCTCCTGACCTCGGTCAATCTGGAGACCGCGAGCCGGGGCGAGGTTCACGAAGCGCGAAATCCTTGTTTGCCGGCAATGAGTTATGTTGTGGCGTCATGTGTTTGTCGCGAAAATCGATCAGCTTTGCGATTTTGGCATTGACGGTTCGATGAAGGGCCTCTAGAAGCCTGTTCATCGGCGGCGGCCAGCGGGGACTTCGGTTCGGCGGGCTGGCGTTTGTGTCTTCTGGATGATGATCGGATGGATGATCCGGCTGGTTAGCTGGGTGATCGTCTGTTTTTGTTGTCTGGTGTTGGTTCTATGTGATCTGGTTTTGCTGGATTGCCGGGGTTGACAGGGTGATTTGGGTGGCTTAGACGGCCCCCACCGCTGAGGCGCTCCACCGGA
>NZ_VRVC01000106.1:0-17782 GCF_008040005.1 Methylobacterium sp. WL19 | reverse complement strand
GCCCCGTCCCGCTCCCATGCCACAGCTGTGATGTGTCCCGCCTCGGAATCCGCTGGTCCGAGCGAGCGCTGCCGCAACACCACCGACGATGACCTGCCGAGCGGTGCTGTGAGGCGATGACGCAGCTTCTCATCGGGGCGATCGTCGCCCTCGGCGCGATCCTCTCTGTCGCACGCGTGCGGCAGATGCTGAATGCCGCCACGCGCGCGCATTTCCCGCGACGAATCCTGCTGGTCTACATCCTCGTCCGGACACTGATCTTCGGGGCCGTCCTTGCAGGCGGCATCTGGCTGGTGTCCTGGCTGATGCGCTGACGGGGGGACGACCGGCAGCGCCTTGCGGAGCGGGGCGGGATCATTGCAGAACCGGGCGCCATGACGTCCGGCTTCCACGGCCACCTGAGAGCCGGCTTCATACCGGTCAGATCATGGCTGTTCTTGTCTGGAGAACCGAACATCACAATGACTCGCACACTAGCCTTTCCCGTCGCCGTGATGGTCAGCCTGCTCGGCAGCATCGTCGTCGAGCCGTCCTACGCCGCCGGCATGAATACGCAGACCTATTCACCGGACTACGATAAATGCATGGACAAGTCCGGTGGCGTCACGGCCGAGATGCTGGATTGTGCGTCCGCCGAACTGTCGCTGCAGGACAAGAAGCTGAACGCGGCCTACCAGGCGCTCATGCGCAAATCGACGGACGAGGAGAAGACGGCGCTGCGCGATTCCCAGCGGGGTTGGCTGGCCTACAGGACCGCCTCCTGCAAGCTGACGATGATCTTCGGGGGAGGCGGGACCATGGACCTGATCGCCGCCTCGAGCTGCAATCTCGATGAGACGGCGCGGCGGGTGTTCTTCCTGGAAAGCCTGCTCGCCGAGTAGGGCCGTCCGGCCGAGGGCATCGGCAATGGCGCATTCGTCCAAGCGGTGACGCGAATCGTCAAGCCGACTCGGCGCCTTGCTTCCATAGCTCGGACCAGCCCCCTCCCGAACCGGACATCCTCCCATGCCCTTCGTCACCACCCAGGACGGCGTCGAGATCTTCTTCAAGGATTGGGGTCCCAAGAGCGCCCAGCCCATCGTGTTCCACCACGGCTGGCCGCTCTCGTCGGACGATTGGGACGCGCAGATGCTGTTCTTCCTGCATCACGGCTACCGGGTCGTGGCGCATGACCGGCGCGGCCATGGCCGCTCGGCCCAGGTCGATACCGGCCACGACATGGATCACTACGCCGCCGACGCCTTCGCGGTGAGCGAGGCGCTGGACCTGCGCGACGCCGTGCATATCGGCCATTCCACCGGCGGCGGCGAGGTCGCCCGCTACGTGGCCAAGCACGGTGAGCCGGCCGGCCGCGTGGCCAAGGCCGTGCTGGTCTCGGCGGTGCCGCCGCTGATGCTCAAGACGGAGGCCAATCCCGAGGGTCTGCCGATCGCGGTGTTCGACGGGTTCCGCGCGGCCACCGCCGCCAACCGCGCGCAGTTCTTCCTCGACGTGGCGAGCGGCCCCTTCTACGGCTTCAACCGCGACGGCGCGACCGTGCAGCAGGGCGTGATCCGGAATTGGTGGCGCCAGGGCATGATGGGCAGCGCGAAGGCCCATTACGACGGCATCGCGGCGTTCTCCGAGACCGACCAGACCGACGATCTGAAAGCCATCACGGTGCCGACCCTGGTCCTGCATGGCGAGGACGATCAGATCGTCCCGATCGCGGATGCGGCGCTGAAATCGGTCAAGCTCTTGGCCAATGGCACGCTCAAGACCTATCCGGGATTCCCGCACGGGATGCTCACCACCCACCACGACGTCATCAACCCCGACCTCCTCGCCTTCGTGAAGGGCTGAGCCGGATTTTCGCGACGGCCGACGCGCAGGCGCGCCGGTCGCCGCCCGCTCACTACTTGACGCCGATCACGCCGTCGCATCCCTCGCCGATCCGCCCGTCAGGGCGTGCTCCAGGGAGCGGATGATCGTCGCGCCGTCGCACGGCTTGCCCAGGAAGTCGCTGGCGCCCGCCGCCAGGACGGTGTTGCGCAGGGCCTCGGTGGGGAACGCCGTCACGAAGATCACCGGCACCCGCGACCCCAGGGCGAGCAGGCCCCGGTGCATCTCCACGCCGGTCATGCCGGGCATCTGCACGTCGGTGATGACGCAGTCGGGCGCGTCCACCGGACAGCTCTCGAGGAAATCACGCGCCGAGGCGTAGATGCGGGCGGTGTAGCCGAGGGAGCGCACGAGGCTTCCGGTCGCCACGCGCACGTCCTCGTCGTCGTCGACGATCGCGATCACAGGCAGAGCTGGCATTCCATTGACCTACGGGTTCGCCTTCCGGTCCCTGTGACCGGCGAGTCTTGGACTGGGAAGTCTTGGCCTGGGAAGTCTTGGACCGGTAAACGTTGGCCCGAGCCGAGATATGGTCCCTCGCACCGTGGGTTGGAATCATACGGAGGTTTGCCGGCCTCCACCTTTCGCTAAAGGCCGGCGGATCGGTCACCGCGTCGGCGCGCCGCCGGCATGCGAGACGCCGAGGGCTTCGGCGCTACGAACCAGATCGGCCAGGGAGCGCGCCTTCATCTTGCGCATGACGTGGCCCCGGTGGATCTTCACCGTGATCTCGCTGAGCCCGAGATTGCCGGCCACCTGCTTGTTCATCAGGCCGGCGGTGACCTGCGCCATCACCTCGCGCTCACGCGCGGTGAGGGTCTCGTAATCGGCCCTGAGATCGTCGAGGGCCGCATGCGCGCTGCGCTGGACCGCGTCGCGCGCCAGGGCGGTGCCGATGGCGTCGAGGAGGTCCTGCTCGCGGAACGGCTTGGCGAGGAAGTCCACCGCCCCGGCCTTCATCGCCTTCACGGTCATCGGAATATCGCCGTGCCCCGTCATCAGGATCATCGGCAGGTCGATCCCCAGCGTGCTGAGCTGGCCCTGGAACTCGAGGCCGCTCACGCCCGGCAGGCGGACATCGACCACGAGACAGCCGGCGCCCAGGGGGCGCGGCGCGGCCAGGAACTCCGCCACCGACGCGAAGGCGGCGCAGGCGAGATCGATGGAGCGGAGCAGGCCGGACAGGGCCTCCCGGATATCGGGGTCGTCATCCACGACGAAGACGGTCTGCCTCGCGGCCGACGCGCGTGCCGGCCCCGCCGCGTTGCCTCGGATCATGGTTCCCTCTCGGCCGTGGTCGGTATGGTGAAGTGGAAGGCGGCACCCGGATCGTCGTGACCGGTGATCCAGAGGCGCCCCCCATGCGCCTCGACGATCGAGCGGCAGATCGCCAGCCCCATGCCCATCCCGTCCGCCTTGGTGGTGAAGAACGGCTGGAAGACCCGCTCGACGGCCTCCGCCGCGATCCCCCCGCCGCTATCGGCGACGGTGACGCGGACATGCTCTGCCCCGTCCGGCGCGACACGGATCGTGAGGAGGCGGGGCCGTTCGGTGACCGTGGCCATGGCCTGGATCGCATTCACCATCAGGTTGATGAGCACCTGCTGCAACTGCACCCGGTCCCCGTGCACCAGGGTCACGTCGGAGGCGACGTCGCGGATCAGGCGCACGCCGCCGCGGACCATCTCGCGCTCCACGAGAAGGACCGATTCCCCGATCATCTCACGCAGGTCGAGCCAGTCGCGCGGGGGCGGCGTCTTGGCGAGGAAGGTCCGGATGCGGGACACGATCTCGCCGGCCCGGCTGCCGCTCGCCACCACCCGGGTCACCGCGGCCGAAACCTCGCCGAGGTCCGGCGGGCTCCGCCTCAGCCAGCGCAGGGCTGCCTCGCCATTGGTGACGATGGCCGCCAGGGGCTGGTTCACCTCATGGGCGATGGAGGCGGTGAGTTCGCCGAGCGTCGTCACCCGCGCGGTATGGGCCAGCTCGGCCTGGACCGCCAGCAGCGCCTCCTGCGCCTGCTTGCGCTCGGTGATGTCCACGGCGAAGACCAGCACGCCCTCGAACCCGTCCGCATGGGACGGGAACGTGATGCCGAAGAGGATCGGCACCGGATCGCCGGACAGCGCGCGGATCGTGGTCTCGCCCTCGAAGAAGGTCTCGCCCCGCGCCAGCGCCAGCAGCGCCTCGATGAAGGTGGGCTCGTCCTCGAACAGGAGCGCGTCGAGGGATCGCGGCGCCGCAGCGCCCGCATCGGCGCCGATCAGCCGCCGCAATTCGGCATTGGCGTCGACGATGGTGACGCTGCGGCGGAGATCGCGGACGACCTCCGGATGGGCGTGGAGATAGGCGCGAAGAGGCGTGGCCGCATCGGGCGGGACCGCGTCGAGGACAGCCTTCACCTCTCGCCAATCCTGCTGCAGGATCGCCACGCGGGCCGTATCGAAGATGGTGCGGTAGCGCCGCTCGCTCTCGGCCAGGGCCGCATGGGCGCGCTTGCGCTCGGTGATGTCGGTGTTCGTCTCGAGGACCGCGAGCGGCTGGCCGCCGGCGTCGCGCTGGAGCGACCAGCGGCTCTCGACGACCACCCTGGCGCCGGACCGCACCGTCTGGACGAGTTCGCCCTCCCACCGCCCGTTCCGCATCAGCGCGTCTCGGATCGCCGCCTCGCCACCGGGGAAGGCCGTGCGCAGGAGGACGTGCACGTTGCGCCCCCGAACCTCGTCCCGGCGCCAGCCGTAGAGGTCTTCCGCGGCGCGGTTCCAGAACGTCACCGTATCGGTGGGCGTGCGCACGAAGATGGGATCGTGGGTGAGTTCGAGCAGTTCGGCCTGCTCCGCGAGGATGCGGGCCGCCGCCTGATTGCGCAGCACCAGGAGCGCGCTGATCGCGATGGCCGCCAGGCTGACCAGGGCGCGCAGCAGCGCCGAGTCGCTGTCGAAGAATCGGTGCGACAGGAAATAGGCCACCGCCGTCAGAAGCAGGCAGCCGGACGCCGTCAGGATCACCCCGTTCCGCCGGAACGCCCGCGCGGAGACGAGCACGACGACCACGTAAAGCACGGCCACCGCGCCTTCGAGGGGCGTGAACGCATCGACGAGGAAGATCGCCAGGGCGAGGCCGAGGGCGAGGACTCCCAGGAGCCGGCCCGTCCGGCGGGTGTCCGGGCCGATCCCGGAACGGGGAGGCGAGGGGGCCGCTACGACAGGCGCGTCCATCGCCCCTCCCTGGCCTCGACAGGGCACCGAGGCGCCCCGTCGTCCGGCCGGTCGGCACACGGTAGCGTGACGGAGAACCGGGAGCCGACGCCCTCCAGCGACCGGACCGTCTGGCGCACGATCGCCGGACCCTGTGCATGAACGGCCTGACGCATCGCCATCTCCCCATTTCCGGCGGCCTGGACGGCGGATGAATGCCTCGGCCGTTCGAGCGGACCATGAAGCGTGACCGCATGCCTTGTGAACTATACTGTCGTCTATTGGCGAGGGGGCGCGGCGTTCGCGTGGACCACGAAGGGACCGGGCTGCACCGCCGATCCGGCCGGCATCGAGTCATCATGGGCCGGGCCACTCGTCTTGCACGGACGTTCCATGATTTGAACGATCCGCGTCAAGCAGAGCGACGCGTTAGCGAGCCAACGCTTCGCTCTCTGGTGTGTCGCAGGTTCTTATCGCAGAACCGGGGGCCACTTCTGCGAAACCTGCTTCGCCGGAGGACCATCCCTCTTCTTGAGCGCGTCACCCCGGTCGATCGAGCGGCAGCCGGGAATTGGCGCCGGACCGTGCAAAACATCGCGTGATCGGACAAGCCAGGGAGCGTGCCGTCCCTGCAGCTACGGTGGCGGCGGCGGGACGGGACGCCATCCGGGGCAGGGGTGGCAGGTTCGCCTTCGACGAGACGGAGTGATCCGAGATGACCGACCCCCTCCTCCCGGCGGAATCCGACGGCGACGACCGGACGGCGCAGACCTTCCCCCGCCTCGGCGCGGAGATGGAGAGCCGGGTCGCCGACTACGGCATGGAGCAGACCCTGCCGGCGGGTACGCTCATCTTCGCCAGGGGCCAGCGGCGGGTGGATTTCTTCCTCGTCCTCGCCGGCCGGATCGAGATGTTCGAGACCGACCACGAGGGGGCCGCCAGGGTCTTCGTCGTCCACACCGAAGGTCAGTTCACGGGCGAGCTCGACCTGTTCAACGACCGGGAGATCCTGGTCTCCGGCCGAACCGTGGTGGAGACGCGGGTGGTGCGGATCGACCGCGCCGCCTTTCGCCGCCTGGTCACCGCCGAACCGGATATCGGCGAGATCATCATGCGGGCCTTCATCCTGCGCCGGGTCGGCCTGATCCGCCACGGGCGGGGCGGCGTCGTCCTGATCGGCCCCGGCCATCAGCGGGAGACCCTCCGCCTGGAGCGCTTCCTCGTCCGGAACGCCTACCCGCACCGCATCCTCGACACCGCGAGCGACCCGGCGTCCCGCAACGCCCTCGACGGGTTCGGCCTCACCGAGGCCGACCTGCCGGTGGTGATCGCGCCGGGCGCGGCGGTGATGCGCAATCCCACCAACGCGGCGCTGGCGGACGCCCTCGGGCTGACGGAGGCGATCGATCCCGGCCGCGTCTACGACGTGGCGGTGATCGGTGCCGGACCGGCGGGCCTGGCGGCCGCCGTCTATGCCGCCTCGGAGGGGCTCGACACCATCGTCATCGAAGGGCTCGCGCCCGGCGGCCAGGCCGGCACCTCCTCGAAGATCGAGAACTATCTCGGCTTTCCGACAGGGATCTCCGGTCAGGCCCTCGCCGGCCGCGCGCAGGTCCAGGCCCAGAAGTTCGGGGCGCGGCTCGCGATCTCCCGCATGGCGACGGGGCTCGATTGCGGCGGGTCGCCCTTCCGGGTGATCCTCGAGGACGGCACCGCCGTCCCGGCACGCGCCGTCATCGCCGCCACCGGCGCCCGCTATCGCCGCCTGGATCTGCCGCGCTACGCGCATTTCGAGGGGCAGGGCATCCATTACGCCGCCACCGCCATGGAAGCGCAGCTCTGTGCCAGCGAGGCGGTGATCGTGGTCGGCGGCGGCAACTCGGCCGGCCAGGCCGCGATGTTCCTGTCCCGCACGGTGGCGCACGTGCACCTCCTCGTGCGGGCCGACGGCCTCGCCGCGACGATGTCCGACTACCTCGTGCAGCGGATCGCGTCGTCGCCGCGCGTCACCCTGCATACGCAGACCGAGATCACCGCACTCGTGGGCGACGACACCCTGACATCGGTGACCTGGACCGACCGGGCGAGCGGGGTCAGCGAGACGACGGTCATCGGCAACGTCTTCGTCATGATCGGCGCCGTGCCGAATACCGGATGGCTCGCGGACTGCCTCACCCTCGATCCGAAGGGGTTCGTCCCGACCGGCCTGCTGAGAGACGGCACGCCCGCCCTGTCGCCCTACGCCACGGTGGTCCCCGGTCTCTACGCCGTGGGTGACGTGCGCGCGGGCTCGGTGAAGCGGGTCGCCTCCGGGGTGGGGGAGGGGTCGGTGGTGGTCCAGGCCGTCCACGGCTTCCTGCATCCGGAACCGTGAGCCCCGCGCCGCCGGCCGGAACGCGAGACGCTTACTGAGGACGCCGATCCATGCGTCGATGGGCGTGGCGCCGATCGGGCCTGGCGACAATGGGCGCCGACGCCATCCAGGAGGACACGATCGGCCCCGCCGGAGGCGTGGAGGATCGCGCGAAGGGCATCGTCGACACCAGCGCCAGAATGGCCGCGAGAGACGGTCTGATGAGAAGGTTCATGGCCGCTCTCCCGGGTTCGAGGACCGCGCTGGCGCGATGGGTCGGAGGATCAGTCGGCGGGACCGCCCGAGGTGGTGCCGAAGTTCGGAACCGCGTGGTTGGTCTCGTCGGCATTGCCGCCCTTGGCCGAACTGTCGATGGTCCGGGACGCCTGCGGCTCTCCGAAGGATCGCGGGGCGCTCTCCAGGTCGACCCGCTCGACGATGGTGTGGGACGGACGATGCTCCGGCATCGCCAGGGCAGGGGCCATCAGGCCAAGCTGAAGAAGGGTGATGGAAGCGAGATGCTTGATCATGGCGCGTCTCCTGATGTCGGACTGGTTTCAAGGACAGAACGGAGCCGCTTGAAATCTCTGCTGCAGCCCTGAGTTCATGTCCGGATCTTAGCCCGTCGGAGGATCCTGAATATTATACGGCGGATCACCGGATCGATGCTTAGGTTATGCCTCCTCATACGAAG
The DNA here is from genome assembly GCF_008040005.1 of Methylobacterium sp. WL19. Classification (NCBI taxonomy): domain Bacteria; kingdom Pseudomonadati; phylum Pseudomonadota; class Alphaproteobacteria; order Hyphomicrobiales; family Methylobacteriaceae; genus Methylobacterium; species Methylobacterium sp. WL19. The sequence goes on along the minus strand of NZ_VRVC01000106.1, from coordinate 9,657 downwards.
GTTTCGGCTGCCCCTCTTTCTCAGCGCTGGCGGGTGGCGGCGACGCCGAGTTGATCCGCCATGCGGACGAGGTCGGCGAGGGATCGCGCCTGCATCTTCTCCATGACGCGCCGCTTATGGACCTTGGCGGTGATCTCCGTGATGCCGAGTTCGGCGGCGATCTGCTTGTTCATCAACCCGCCGATGGCGCAGCGCATCACGTCGCGCTCGCGGGGCGTCAGGGTGGAGAGCTTGGCCGAGAGGTCGTCCCGGGCGCGACGGTCGGCGAGCGCGACGGCATCGGCCGCCAGCGCCTTGCGGATGGCGGCGAGCAGAACCTCGGCGATGAAAGGCTTGGTCAGGAACTCGACGGCCCCGCCCCGCATGGCGCGGACGGACATGGGAATCGTGCCGTAGCCGGTCAGGAAGATGATCGGGACCGTATTGCCGTCCGCGCGCAACGAGTCCTGGACGGCCAGCCCGCTCTGTTCGGCGAGGCGCACGTCGAGAAGGACGCATTCGGGGGATCGGCGCCGGAGAGACTGCGCCAGTCCGCCGGGATCTCCGTGCCCGACCGCCGCCAATCCGTCGGACAGGCAGAGGCTCACCAGCGCTTCGCGTAGCACCGGATCATCGTCGACGATATGAACGGTCGCTTCGGGCATGGTTCTCGATGCGCACCTCGCCGATGCGAATACGTTCACCTGATACACGATTTGGGTCGCATGGCGATTGCAAGCTTGACGATTGCCTTCGCCTCGACATGAGCTTCGGCGTCTTCCGATGGCCCATACCCGGCGATCCGCATCGGGTGGGGACTCGGCCAGGCCACCGCGAAAGGACCGACGGCTTCCTCTCGCCCGCCCGGCTCGGCCGCGATGGCGGACAGAGCTCGTCTGGTATCCGATACATCTGTATAATAGCCGTCTTCGCGCACGGCTTGCACGGTGCCGGCATGGATCTTCACCGGCACGGCGCACACAAATTCCCGAAAGCCGGTCTCATCGCCTCATCGGCGGGGCGGCGTTGGGAGGGCGTCGCCGCGGAAGTCCGGTCCCACCCGGCGGGCGACCTGCCCGCCATCGTCCCGGCCCAGATGGAGATCACCCTGGCGATCCGGCGCAGCCCGGATGCGCATGTCAGCCGCAAGGGGGCCGGGATCCGGCAGCGGACGCCGGTGGAGGCGGGGACGATCTGGCTCTGTCCCGTGGGGGTCGGCGAGGACGACATCCATATCTCCGCGCCCCTCGACGAGATCCTCCACATCTATCTGCCGGCGGAGCGCTTCGAGACTCTCGCGGGGCTGTACGGCGATGCGCGCATCCGTGCCGATACGGTACGCTATCTCGCCGGCGTCGAGGATCCGTTGCTCGCCCAGATCGGGCTCTCGATCCACCAGGAGCTGATCCGGGAAAGCTCGGCGGGCCGCATGATGGTCGAGGCCGCCGCCCTCGCCCTGACGGCGCGGGTCGCGCAGGCCTACGGTCACGACCGGCCGGACACGCGCGTGCGCCCCGCCACGGAGACCGCCGGCCCGGATCGGATCGACCGCGCCGTGGCGTTCATCCGCGACAATCTCGAACGGGACCTCTCCGTGGCCGAGATCGCCGCCGTGGCGTGCCTCAGCCCCTTCCACTTCAGCCGCATGTTCAAACGCGTCACGGGCAGGACGCCCTATGCTTTCGTCAGCGAGGAAAGACTCGCTCGCGCACGGCGGTTGCTGAACGACACCAAGATCCCGCTGGTCGACATCGCCTTGTCGTCCGGTTTTTCGAGCCAGGGCGCGTTCAACACGGCCTTCAAGCGCGTCATCGGCAAGACGCCGGGCGAGTACAGGCAGGATGCCTCATGAATGCCGGTCCCGTGAACAGCAGGATATGGACACGCCACCGCAGCCTCGCGAAAGACGGGCTCTAGCTTGGCCGTTTAGCATCTCGCCATCGTACGATGGGAGACAGACATGCTTCGAACGCTTGTCCACGAAGGGAATGCGCCGAGTGCCGTGCCGCCGGCGCCGGCCTCTCTCCGCCCCACCCCGACGCACGACGTCCGGTTCGGCGGCATGTCCCATGACTCCGTCCGCCAGGCGAGAATCCGGCCCGACGATTGGTCGGACGGCGCCATCGTCCTCGGCTGGCGGGACGGCATGGCCGGCGGCCTCCGGGTCGACCGGCACGATGCGCTCATCCTCCAGGTCCGGCTCGGCGAGACGGAAGGGCGATCCCCGCACCGGGAGGTCGTCGAGGGGGGCCAGCCCCCGATGGTCCTGCGCGCGGGGGAGGCGATCCTCCATGATCTGCGCCAGACCTGCATCGTGCGAACACCGAAGCGAACCCTCCTGATCGGGCTCGACAATCGACGTCTGAAGCGGGTGGCCGAGGATCTGGGCATCCTCGACGCCGATCCCCTCGATGAACTCGTGCCGGCCTACGGCGCGGTCCTGGCGGACCCCGCCCTGCACAACCTCGCCGTCAGTGTCGGGGAAACGCTGGCGCGGCAGGATCGCTGGGCCGACGTCATCCGCCGCCCGTTGACCCGCGCCGTCGCGGCTCATCTGCTCGGGACCTATACGTCGCTCCAGCCGGCGCCCGAGACGGTTCGCGGCGGCTTGGCTCCCTGGCAGCTCCGTCGCGCCCAGGACCATATCCGCTCCGATCTCGCCCGGCCGATCCACCTCCAGACGGTCTCGGAATCCTGCGGGCTCTCCGTCAGCCACTTCGCGCGCGCCTTTCGCCAATCCACCGGCATCGCCCCCCATTCTTGGCTGACGCGGGAGCGCATCGCCCAGGCCAAGACCATGATGCGGAAGGGAGATCGGACGCTCGCCGACATCGCGCTCGCCTGCGGCTTCGCCGATCAAAGCCACTTCACGCGCGCCTTCGCCAAGGATGAGGGCACGACCCCGGGCCGCTGGCGTCGCCGGGTGGAACCGGACTCGCGGCACGCGTCGCGCGATCGTGGCCCGGTGGAGTCGGTGGTCGGCGGCGGTGGCTGACGACCTGCGCCCGCCTGTCCTCGATCACCACATGGTGTGCTTGGCCTTTTCAGCCCACGTCGAATCGTAGACCTCGCCCCCGACTCGACCATGGCTCAGTTCGGCCAGAATCTGCCCGGGCGACGGCAGTGTCTTTGGGTCTACGTGGTTGGCCTGCTGCCACAGGCCGGATCGGATGAGGGCGCGAGCACACTGGAAGTAGACCTCCCCAACGGTGATGACCATCACGGTGCGAGGCGCTTTGCCATCGACGGCGAAGGACGCGCACAGGGTTCGATCGTCGTCGATGACCGCTCGGCCGTTCACCCGCAGGGCGTTGCCGATGCCGGGGATCAGAAACATCAGCCCCACCCTCGGATCGCGCACGACGTTGCGGAGGCTGTCGATCCGGTTGTTCCCCCGGCGATCGGGCAAGAGAAGCGTGCGGGGATCGGCGACGCGGACGAACCCTGGACGATCACCACGGGGAGAGCAGTCCAGGCCTTCGGGACCAGCGGTGGCGAGGGTCGCGAAGGGCGCGACCTCGATGAAGCGCCGGTAATGCGGGGTGATGTGGTCCGCGACCTTGGCGGTGGACGCGTCAGCGACGGCGCCCCACTCCCCATAGATGCGCTCGAGTCCCTCCACCGTTTCGATCACTGCCATCGCTCGTACACCTCTTGGCCAATGGATGGGCTCTACCCCTCTCGCATGAAGCGGGGCGGCCGAAGCAGAGCGACGGCATTCCGTCGCCGGCTCGGCCCCGGGACCTACGGCCTCGATGGAGTGCGAGCCGGGAGCCGGAGTCGAACCTTCAGGCCGCCCGCTCACGCAGATGCGCGATGAGCTCGGCCGCCGCGCTGTCCGGGTCGGCATCGTTCCGGATCGTGCACTCGGCCTCGATCGGAACGACGCGGTCGAGGCGGGCGCGCAAATCCCCATCCTCCGGCCGGCCCCGCGCGGCGAGACGCCGGGCGAGGATGTCGGGCGAGGCCGTGACGAACACGACGCTGACGCTCGGCTGGGCGAGGCGGGCCGCCTGGACGATACGGCGTGAGACGTTGCAGACCACCACGCGTCCGGCTCGCGCGTGATCCAAAGTCTCGCCGGGGATGGCGTAGCCGAGGCCGTGCGCACGCCAATGCAGGGCGAAGGCGCCGGAGGCCGCTCCGTCCGTGAACGCCTCCTCCGAGATCGCGACATTGTCCTCGTGCGCCGAGGGCGCGCGGGTCACGAGGCGACGCGGGAACACGAAGCGGGACTCGTGGGCGAGGGCCTCGCGTGCCAGGCGCAGCAGGGTGTCCTTGCCGGCCCCGCTCGGGCCGACGACGAGAACGAAGCCGCCGGGCATCACACCACCCGCGTGCCGGCGCGCCAGACCTGACGCACCACCGGCACGCCCCGGGCGAGACGGACGCGGACGAGGTCCGCGCGGAGAGCCGGCTCCAGACGGCCGCGATCGGTCAGCCCGGTGGCGCGCGCGGGGTTGGCCGTCACCGTGGCGATGGCGTCCGGCAGGGCAATGCCGGGCACGCGCTCGGGCAATCCGAACGCCGCCATCAGCAGGCTCGCCGGCACGTAGTCCGAGGACAGAATGCTGAGATAGCCGGCCTCCGCCAGGGTCTGGGCCGCGACGTTGCCCGAATGCGAGCCGCCCCGGATCAGGTTGGGCGCCCCCATCATCACGGTGATGCCGGCCGCATGCGAGGCTTCCGCCGCCTCGAGGGTAGTGGGAAACTCGGCGATCGCCACCGATTCATCGCGGGAGAGGGCGACGTCGGCCAGAGTGGTGTCGTCGTGGCTGGCGAGCGGAATGCCGAGCTCCCGCGCCAGGGCGACGAGGGCCGGGCGGTTGACGGCATTGAGGGCGTGGCCATCGCGCATCTTGCGCTCGGTGCTGAGCTTGATCTCCTCCAGGGAGCGGCCACCGCGCCCGGCATAGACGTAGTATTTGGCCACATCCCGGAACTGGCGCTGGCCCGGCGTATGGTCCATCAGCGACAGGAGGCCGATGGCATAGCGCCCGGCGAAGGCGCGCACGGTCTCGACCACGTCGGTCGAGGGGATCTCGCAGCGCAGGTGCGTGCGGTGCTCGGCCCGGAACAGGTCCGCCCCTCGCGCCTCCGCCAGGGCGGCGGCCAGGAGCTCGAGCTCGGTGCCGAGGCCGCTGCCATCCGGGTCGGTGCCGGCGCGCAACGAATCGAACACCGTGGTGATGCCGGATGCAGCGATCTGCGCGTCGTAGGCGAGCACCGCCCCGAGGGGGTGCCAGCGCACGCCGGGGCGCGGGGCGTAGTGGCTCTCCAAATGGTCGGTGTGGAGCTCGATCAGGCCCGGGATGATCGTGTCGCCGGCGCAATCGAGGCCGCGCTCGGGGGCACGTCCCGTGCCGATCTCGGCGATGCGCCCGTCGACAACCGCGAGCCAGCCCGTCTCGACCCGGTCGGGCAGAACGAGGCGCGCGTTCTCGAGGATATCGACCCGGTCCGTCATGCCTGTCTGCTCCCGATCCTGTATCCGGTTCATGCGGCCATCGCCCCGCGGAAGGCGGCGACGTCGATGATGCGCGTCGCCACCGCCTCGCGGACATCCGCGTCGTGGAAGATGCCGAGGATGCCGGCGCCCGCCGCCCGCTTCTCGGCGATGAGCTCCACCACCACGGCCCGATTCTCGGCATCGAGGGAGGCGGTGGGCTCGTCGAGGAGCAGGATGGGCCGGTCGGCGATGAGACCGCGCGCGATGTTGACCCGCTGCTGCTCGCCTCCGGAGAAGGTCGCGGGCGGCAGACCCCACAGGCGCTCGGGCAGGTTGAGGCGGGCGAGCAGGTCGGCCGCGCGGGACCGGGCCGCCTCGGGCGCCAATCCCCCTTCGATTCCCGCGGCCTCCACCACGGCGCGGGCGCCGACGCGGGGGATCACCCGCAGGAACTGCGAGACGTAGGCCAGCGTCGTGCGGCGCAGGCCCAGGATCTCGCGCGGCGCGGCCGTGGCGAGGTCGATGACGCGGGTTCCGTCGCGGACCCGGATCGCGCCCGCGGCGCAGCGGTAATTGCCATAGGCCATCTTGAGGAGGGAGGACTTGCCCGCGCCCGAGGCGCCGCCGAGCACGACGCATTCGCCGGGATGGACCGCGAGGGTGGCGCCGGCGATCACCGGCAGCACGGCGCCCCCGCGCAGGTGCAGGGTGAAGCTCTTGGCCACGTCGTCGAAGGCGAGGAGGGGCGGAAGGGACGCCATGAAGGGGGACGTCATGCGGCGAGCACCGAGGAGACGAGGAGCTGGGTGTAGGCGGCCTGGGGGTCGTCGAGGACCTGGTCGGTCAGCCCGGTCTCGATCACCCGGCCAGCCCGCATGACGAGGACGCGGTGCGAGAGCAGGCGCGCCACGGCGAGGTCGTGGGTGACGATGATCACCGCGAGGCCGAGCTCGGCCACCAGCCCCCGGATCATGTCGAGGAGGCGGGCCTGGACCGAGACGTCGAGGCCCGAGGTCGGCTCGTCCATGAGCACGAGGCGGGGCGCGGTAACGAGGTTGCGGGCGATCTGCAGGCGCTGGCGCATGCCGCCGGAGAAGCGCGTCGGCGGGTCGTCGACCCGGTCGGCGGCGATCTCCACGCGGGCGAGCCAGTCGAGGGCGGTGGCGCGGATGCGTCCGTAATGGCGGTCCCCGACGCCCATCAGGCGCTCGCCGACATTGCCGCCGGCGGAGACCGCCATGCGCAGCCCCTGCGTGGCGTCCTGGCGCACGAAGCCCCAGTCGGTGCGCATCAGGGCGCGGCGGTCGACGACGCTCAGCGCGGCGAGGTCGCGCGTCACGCCGTCCCGCATCCGGTAGGAGACCGTTCCGGCATCGGCCGCGACCTCGCCGGCGATGAGTGACAGCAGCGTCGACTTGCCGGAGCCCGATTCACCGACCACCGCCAGCACTTCGCCGGGATCGAGGGTGAAGCCGATGCCGTCGCAGGCGAGGCGGCGGCCGTAGCGCTTGGTCAGGCCGTCGACGTTAAGCAAAGGTTCGGGGAGCGGGGGTTCGATCACGCGGCCTCTCCCGTATGGCCGTCGGCGCGGCGGGTCTCGCAATGGTCGGTGTCCGAGCAGACGAACATGCGTCCGCCGGCATCGTCGAGGACGACCTCGTCGAGATAGACGTCCTCCGCCCCGCAGAGCGCGCAAGGGCGGTCGAAGCTCTGGACCCGGAACGGATGGTCCTCGAAATCGAGGCTGCGCACCCGTGTGTAGGGGGGAATCGCGTAGATGCGCTTCTCGCGGCCCGCGCCGAAGAGCTGGAGCGCGGGGCAATCGTCCATCTTGGGGTTGTCGAATTTCGGGGTCGGGGAGGGGTCCATCACGTAGCGGCCGGCCACCTCCACCGGATAGGCGTAGGTGGTGGCGATGTGGCCGTGGCGGGCGATGTCCTCGTAGAGCTTCACGTGCATGAGGCCGTATTCGGCCAGCGCGTGGAGCTGGCGCGTCTCGGTCTCACGCGGTTCGAGGAAGCGCAGCGGTTCGGGGATCGGCACCTGGTAGACGAGCACCTGCCCCTCGGCCAGCGGCGCTTCCGGGATGCGGTGGCGGGTCTGGATCACCGTGGCCTCGGCCGTGCGCGTCGTGGTGGCGACCCCGGCGGTGGCGGTGAAGAAGCGGCGGATCGAGACCGCGTTGGTGGTGTCGTCGGCGCCCTGGTCGATCACCTTGAGCACGTCGGACGCGCCCAGGATCGCGGCCGTCACCTGCACCCCGCCCGTGCCCCAGCCATAGGGCATCGGCATCTCGCGCGCGGCGAAGGGCACCTGGTAGCCGGGGATCGCGATGGCCTTGAGGATGGCCCGGCGGATCATCCGCTTCGTGCCCTCGTCGAGATAGGCGAAGTTGTAGCCGGTGCCCGGCGACGGCGTGACCTGGATTTGGACCTGCGAATTCATTCGGCGGCCTCCCGCAGGGTGGGTTCGTCCGGCTCGGCCGTCCGGGCGACGTGCTCGGCGCGCAGGCGCCGGACGAGTTCCAGTTCGGCCTGGAAGTCGACGTAGTGCGGCAGCTTCATGTGCTCGACGAAGCCCGTCGCCTGCAGGCTGTCGCAATGGGCCAGCACGAATTCCTGGTCCTGGGCCGGCACCACCACGGCCTCGCCGAGTTCGGCCGCCCGCAGGGAGCGGTCCACCAGCGCCATGGCCATGGCCTTGCGCTCGCCCTGGCCGAAGACGAGGCCGTAGCCGCGGGTGAATTGCGGCGGCACCGCCCCGTGGCCGTGGAACTGGTTGATCATCTGGCACTCGGTCATGTCCACCGTGCCGAGGCTGACGGGGAAGCCGAGTTCCTCCGGCGTGAAGTCGAGCTCCACGGTCCCGACCCGGATCTCGCCGACGAAGGGGTGGGTGCGGCCGTAGCCGCGCTGGGTCGAGTAGCCCAGCGCCAGGATGAAACCCTCGTCGCCCCGCGCCAGCCCCTGGAGCCGCACCGCGCGGTCGGCGGGGTAATCCACCGGCTCGCGGGTGAGGTCGCCCACGGGCGCGCCGTCGTCCGGCGGCGAGGGTTCGAGCAGGCCCGCCTGCCCCAAAAGATCGGTCACCCGCGGGCAGGCGGCATCGGCCTCCGGCTCGGCCTCGGCGGCGGGTTCGGGGACGGCGCCGTCGGCCAGGGCGAAATCGACGAGGCGGTGGGTGTAGTCGAAGGTCGGGCCGAGCACCTGGCCGCCGGGCAAGTCCTTGAAGGTGGCGGAGATGCGCCGTGCCAGGGTCATCGCGCCGGTGTCGAGGGCCTCCGTGGCGCCGAAGCGCGGCAGGGTGGTGCGGTAGGCCCGCACCAGGAACACCGCCTCCACCACGTCGCCGCGGGCCTGTTTCAGGGCGAGCGCGGCGAGATCGGGATCGTAGAGCGACCCCTCGGTCATCACCCGGTCGACGAGGAGGCGCATCTGCTCGCGGATCTGCGCCACGGTGAGATCGGGCACCGCCGGGTCGCCGCGCCGGATTTCGGCCAGCAGCCGGTGGGCATTGTCGATGGCGGCCTCGCCGCCCTTCACCGCTACGTACATGGGATTGCCTCCGGGGTGACGGGGCGGGCCGAGCGCGGGAGACCGGCGAGGCGCCCGGGCGCGACGAGGAGACAGTCGACGCCCAGCGGGAAGCCGGCGTGGTTCGCGGCCCAGCGCGACGCCCAGTCGGCGGGCAGGGGCCCGGCATCGAGGCGCACGGTGCCGCGGATGCCCGGCCCCGCAAACGCGAGACCCGTCGCGTCGGACAGGGTCTCGACGGCGAGGATCAGGGTGGCGGAGGCATCGGGGTAGGCGGGGGTCCCCTGCGCGAAATCCGTAAAGGCCGGGCAACGGGCGGGATCGGCGATCAGCGCGAAGGCGGCCTGCCCAGGGGAGGCGACGATCGGCGCTCCGGTGTGGAAGCGCAGGAAGCCGGCCACCGCCGGTTCGGCCCGGAGCGGAGCGTCGAGCCAGACCGGCGTGTCGGCGTCGATGAGCGCCAGCGCCACGGCCGCGAGTTCCGGCGTGAGCGGGGCAGGTGGCGTAAGGGCGGTGTCCAGGGGGCGGATGCGGCCGGGCCGGCTCAGGGCCTCCATCGCGGCGCGGAACACCGCCTGCCCGTCATGGACGGGATCGGCGAAGCCATGGGCGAGCTGTGGAGCGAGGGTATGCGCCATCAATCCTCTCCCCGCCCCAGGGTGAAGAAGTTCACCCGGGTCGCCGCCACCTTGCGGG
>NZ_VRVC01000105.1:0-18125 GCF_008040005.1 Methylobacterium sp. WL19 | reverse complement strand
GGCCCGCGCCGCGGCCTCCGCCGCCCCGCTCCGCTCGGCCTCCGCCCGATTCGAGAGCACGGTGCGCGCGAAATCGGCATGGGCCTTCACGGCCTTCCTCAGTTCGAGACGGACCTGATCCGGCTCCCAGACCGGCCAGAGCAGCAGGCTGCTCGCCACCGCGATGAGACCTCCGAGCAGGGTGAAGAGGGCGCGCATGCCCGCGACTTCCCAGGAGGCATGGCCGGGCTCCATCACCTCCACCAGCAGCACCACCAGGGGCGTCAGGCAGGCGATGAAGAAGGCATAGCTCACCTGCCGGGCGGCAAAACCGATGATGCTCAACGGAAAGATCAGCGCCGCGAGCGCCAGGGTCGTCGTGGCGAGGCTGGCGAGCAGGGCGCCGAACAGCCCCCCGAGCACGGTGCCGCCGATCCGCTCCAGCGCCCGCTGCCAGGTGGCGGCGTAGAAGGGCTGCATGGTCAGCACCACCGTGATGGTGAGCCAGTGCGTGAACGGCCCCGGCCAGAGCAGGGTGAGACCGAGGACCGGGGCGGTGACGGTGCTGGCGCGGATCGCGTGCCGCAGGTTCGGCGAGGCCAGGGTGAAGTTCGCCTTCAACGGGCCGAGCATCCTCTGGCGCAGGGGCAGGCTGGCGCTCCCCAGCAGCGTGCCGCCGGGGCGATACCCTTCCGGCGTCGAGAGCTTGGCCCCGATGCGGACGCGGTCGAGGATGCGCTCGGCCAGGGACTTGAGGGCAGGGTCGGACGCGAATCCGCGCCCCGCCCGCGCGATCGAGCGCTCGATGCGCGGCAGGTCGAGGACGGTGTCGTCGCGGATCGCCCGCGCGACCACGAGGAGGAGCGGCCGCAGGCGGCGCAGCAGGCGCCGGGTCCGGACCTGGCGGTTGGGGTTGCGGTCGGCCTCGATCCGGTCGGACAGGGCGATGAGGGCGGCGAAGATCTGCTCGGCGCTCTCCAGCCGGATCAGCGCCTGGGCGGTGCGGTCGGAGACGCGCTCGCGGCTGCGGGCGAGGTCGACGATGAGGCCGCGGGCGAGCTCGATCGCCTCGCGCACGCCGCGGCGATGGGCGCGGGCATGGTCGTCGAATCCCGCCGCGCCGGCCTCGTCCGAGGCCGCGAGGTCTTCGAGATCGCCGCTGAGCAGAGCGAGCCGGCGCCAGACCTCGGCCACGGCCCTCTGGGTAGGGCGGTAAGGGTTGAGCCGCCACAGAGCGAGGGCCAGCACCGTCGCCCACAGGCCGCCGGCCAGCACCATCGCTCCGGCGATGACGGCCTCGCCGCCGGTGAGGGGACGGTCGAGGGCGAAGGCCAGGACGAGGACGAGGACGTTGCCGGCGGTCTGCTCCTGCACGCCCCAGACCCGCGCATAGCTGCAGCAGAAGATGACGAGGGTGGCGAGGGGCACAACGAGCGCCGGGCCATGGGGCTGGAGCAGGCCGAACAGGCTCCAGATCAGGCTGCCGATCACCGAGAACACGGCGAGCACCATCAGCCGGGAGCGCATCGGGCCGCCGATATCGGCAAAGCAGGTGAGGTTGGCCGCAAGCGCCATGATCAGGAGCGGGGGCCACGCCACGAATTCGTGGAGCAGGATGACGGTGCCGAAGGCGCAGGCCGCCCGGATGCCTTCGATGATGCTGAGCCCGCGCGGGTCGAGGGCGATCGGCAGGCGCGCGAGGTTCGATCCCGGCGTGGAGAGGGAGCCCCGCCCCATGAGGAAGCCGGCCACGCGCCCGCGCCGGAGGCCGCCGGAGACGGCGCCGCTGGCCTTGGCCCTGGGGTTCGGAGGGAGGGACAACCGGGACGCTCCGCCGGGCGGAATGCCCGGTGTGAGGCGGTTTAGAGCCGATCGCCGCAGCGCAAAACCCATGACGGCGCCCCCGCCGGGCGGGCCGGCCCCCAGCGCATGGCGAACCGCCCGGCCGCGCTGGATTTCGTATGCATTTTCATCCGCCGGGGTTGGAAAGAGTCCAGTCTGGCCGGCGCCTTGCATGGGCGTTCGCGACACCGGCAATTTCGCCGATCATCGGTCGACCGAGGAAAAGCACAACACGATGAGAGGCTTGGCAGAACATCTTCGCGTTGGACTCGTGGCCGCGGCGCTGGCCGCCAGCGGCATGGTGCCGTCCGCATGGGCGCAGGGAACGCTGCGCATCGGAATGACCGCGTCGGACATCCCGCTCACCACGGGGCAGGCCGACAATGGCGGCGAGGGCATGCGCTTCACCGGCTACACGGTCTACGACGCGCTCATCAACTGGGACCTGTCGAGCGCGACCAAGCCCTCCGACCTCACCCCCGGTCTGGCCACCTCCTGGGCGGTGGATGCTGCCGACAAGACCAAGTGGATCTTCAAGCTGCGCCCCGGTGTCACCTTCCACGACGGGTCGCCCTTCACCGCCGAGTCGGTGGTGTGGAACTTCGACAAGCTCCTCAAGACCGATGCGCCGCAATTCGATCCGCGCCAGTCGGCGCAGGGTAGGTCGCGCATCCCCGGTGTCGCCAGCTACCGCGTGGTCGATCCGATGACGGTGGAGATCACCACCAAGGCGCCGGACGCGACGCTGCCCTACCAGATCGCCTGGATCATGATGTCCTCGCCGGCGCAGTGGGAGAAGCTGGGCAAGAGCTGGGACGCGTTCGCCAAGACGCCGTCGGGAACCGGCCCGTGGAAGCTCACCCTGTTCGCCCCGCGCGAGCGCGCCGAGATGGCCCCCTTCGCCGAATACTGGGACAAGGCGCGGGTGCCCAAGCTCGACAAGCTGGTGCTGGTGCCCCTGCCGGAGGCCAATGCCCGCGTGGCGGCCCTTCGCTCGGGCCAGGTCGACTGGATCGAGGCCCCGCCGCCGGACGCCATCGCCTCCCTCAAGGGGGCGGGGTTCAGCATCGTCACCAACGCCTATCCGCATAACTGGACCTGGCACCTGTCGCGGGCAGAGGGTTCGCCGTGGAACGACATCCGCGTGCGCAAGGCCGCCAACCTCGCCGTCGACCGCGAGGGCATGAAGGAGATGCTCAGCGGCCTGATGATCCCGGCACAGGGCTTCATGCCGCCGGGCTCGGCCTGGTTCGGCTCGCCGACCTTCAAGCCGACCTATGACCCCGACGCCGCCAAGAAGCTCCTGGCCGAGGCCGGGTACGGCCCCAACAAGCCCATCGTCACGAAGATCCTCATCGCGCCCTCGGGCTCGGGCCAGATGCAGCCCCTGCCGATGAACGAGCTGATCCAGCAGAACCTCGCCGATATCGGAATCAAGGTGAATTTCGAAGTCGTCGAGTGGAACGCGCTCATCAACCTGTGGCGGGCCGGCGCGAAGGCCGACGTGTCGCGCGGCGCCACGGGGATGAACTTCTCCTACTTCATCCAGGACCCCTTCACCGGCTTCATCCGCCACCTGCAGTGCAATCTGGCGGCCCCCAACGGCACGAACTGGGGCCATTACTGCGACCCCGACATGGACAAGCTGTTCGATCAGATCCGCACGACGTTCGATCCGGCCGAGCAGATCAAGGTGCTGCAGAAGGTCCACGAGAAATACGTCGACGAGGCGCTGTTCCTCATGGTCGCCCACGACACCAACCCGCGCGCCATGAGCTCGAAAGTGAAGGGCTTCGTCCAGGCCCAGAATTGGTACCAGGACTTCTCGCCCATCACCGTGGGGAAGTGAGACGCATCCTCCCTCCCCCTTGTGGGGAGGGATCGAGGGTGGGGGTCGCTCCGCCAGCCTCCGCAGGAAGAAGATCGCCCTGCCACCCCCACCTCCAACTCCTCCCCGCAAGGGGGAGGAGAGCCGCCACACTCGATTGAGGTCTCCGGATGCTCCCATGCTGAGCTTCATCCTCCGCCGCCTCCTCACCGTCACCCCGGTGGCGCTCGGTGTGAGCATCGTCTGCTTCTCGCTGGTACATCTGGCGGACGGCGATCCCCTCAGCTCCATCCTGCCGGTGGACGCCACCCAGGAGACGATCGATGCCATGCGGATCGCCTACGGCTACGACAAGCCGCTGCCGGTCCAGTACGCCCTGTGGCTGTGGAAGGTGCTCCACGGCGATCTCGGCACGTCCATCGCCACCGGCAGGCCGGTCCTGAGCGAGGTCGGTCGCGCCGTCGTCAACAGCCTGATCCTCGCCTCCGTGGCGACCCTGATCGGCTTCACCTTCGGTTGCCTGTTCGGTTTCGTCGCCGGCTATTTCCGCGATTCCGTGCTCGACCGGGCGGCCTCCGCCATCTCGGTCTTCGGTGTGAGCGTGCCGCATTACTGGCTCGGCATGGTCCTGGTGATCGTGTTCTCGGCCCAGCTCGGCTGGCTCCCCTCCACCGGCGCCGGCCCCGACGGGTCGGGCAACTGGAAGCCGGATCTCGAGCACCTGCGCTACATCATCCTGCCCGCCATCACGATGTCGGTGATCCCGATGGGCGTCATCGCCCGCACCGTCCGGGCGCTGGTGGGCGACATCCTCTCCCAGGATTTCGTCGGGGCGCTCAGGGCGAAAGGCCTCTCCGAATTCGGCGTGTTCAAGCACGTGGTGAAGAACGCCGCTCCCACCGCTCTCGCGATCATGGGGCTGCAGCTCGGCTACCTGCTCGGCGGCTCGATCCTGATCGAGACGGTGTTCGCCTGGCCCGGCACCGGATTCCTCCTCAACGCCGCGATCTTCCAACGCGACCTGCCGCTGCTGCAGGGCGCCATCCTTGTCCTGGCGATGTTCTTCGTCGCCCTCAACCTCATCGTCGACGTCGTGCAGACGGCGCTCGACCCGCGCATCGAGAGGGGCTGATGGCACTCGGGACCAGTCCGGCCGTATCGGCCATCGACATCGCCGGGGGCGCTCCCCCACTCACCTCGACGCCGGAGGCCTTCGTCGCCTCGCGCGGGTTCTGGGGCAACGTGCTGGCCAAGCTCCTGCGCGATCCCGTGGCGATGATCGCCGCCTTCGTCATCCTCGCCATCGTCGCCATCGCGCTGCTGTCGCCGTGGATCACGCCCATGGACCCGTATCGCGGCTCGATGGTGCGGCGGCTCAAGCCCGTGGGCGACGCCACATACATTCTCGGCTCGGACGAGCTCGGGCGCGACATGCTGAGCCGCCTGATGCTGGGCGGGCGCCTCTCCCTGTTCATCGGCGTCACGCCGGTGATCCTCGCCTTCCTCCTCGGTTCCAGCATCGGCATCCTCGCCGGCTATGTCGGCGGCTGGCTCAACACGGTGCTCATGCGCACCATCGACGTGTTCTTCGCCTTCCCCTCGGTGCTTCTGGCCATCGCCCTCTCCGGCGCACTGGGGGCGGGCGTGTTCAACTCCATCGTCTCGCTAACCTGCGTGTTCACCCCCCAGATCGCCCGCGTGGCCGAGAGCGTGACGACGCAGATCCGCTCACGCGACTATGTCGACGCCGCCCGCCTCTCCGGCGCCTCCACCCTGACGATCCTGCGCGCGCAGGTGCTCGGCAACGTGCTCGGACCGATCTTCGTCTATTCCACCAGCCTCATCAGCGTGTCGATGATCCTGGCCTCGGGCCTCTCCTTCCTCGGTCTCGGCGTGAAGCCGCCGGAGCCCGAATGGGGCCTGATGCTCAACACCCTGCGCACGGCGATCTACGTGAACCCGATGGTCGCCGCACTTCCGGGCCTCGCGATCTTCATCGTCTCGATCTCGTTCAACCTGTTCTCGGACGGCCTGCGTTCGGCAATGGAAGTGAAGTCATGAGCACGCCCATCGCGTCGAGCCCGCTCTCCTCCCGCGACCGGGGCGGCCCGGGCCAGCCGCTCCTCACCGTCGAGGGGCTGGTGAAGCATTTCCCGGTCAAGAAGGGGATCGGCGGCAAAAAGGCCGTCGTGCGCGCCGTGGACGGCGTCGATTTCGACATCAGGAAGGGCGAGACCCTGGGGGTCGTCGGCGAATCCGGCTGCGGCAAGTCCAGCACCGCCCGCCTCATCATGGGCCTGACCCAGCACGACAAGGGCGAGATGCTGTTCGACGGCGAGCGCATCGGCAGCCGGGCGCTGCCCCTGCGCGAGTTTCGCGCCCAGGCCCAGATGGTGTTCCAGGACAGCTACTCGTCGCTCAACCCGCGCATGACCATCGAAGGGTCCATCGCCTTCGGGCCACGGGTCCACGGCGTGCCCAAACGCCAGGCCATCGAGCGGGCGCGCAGCCTGCTCGCCCGTGTCGGCCTGGAACCGGCGCGCTTCGCCGCCCGCTATCCGCACGAACTGTCCGGCGGCCAGCGCCAGCGCGTGAACATCGCCCGCGCCCTGGCGCTGGAGCCGCGCCTCGTGGTCCTCGACGAGGCGGTCTCGGCCCTCGACAAGTCGGTGGAGGCGCAGGTGCTGAACCTGCTGATGGACCTCAAGCAGGAATTCGACCTCACCTACCTGTTCATCAGCCACGACCTCAACGTCGTCCGCTTCATCTGCGACCGGGTGGCGGTGATGTATCTCGGGCAGGTGGTGGAGATCGGCCCGGCCGACACCGTGCTGGCCGACCCCGCCCATCCCTATACCAAGGCGCTCCTGTCCTCGATGCCGTCGATGGACCCGGACAACCGCACCACCGTGGCCCCGCTGGCCGGAGACCCGCCCAACCCCATCGACCCGCCGCCGGGATGCCGCTTCAACCCGCGCTGCAGTCTCGTGGAGGATATCTGCCGGAGCCATGTTCCGCCCCTCGCCCCGGTCGACCCCGTCCACCGCGTCGCCTGCCTCGCCCGCCAGCCGGGCTCCGGCCATTCGGCGGCGCCCGCCCTGCCGGTGGCCGCATGAGCACGGTTCTTCGCCACCGAGGCACACCCCGATTCACGGCGAACCCGAGATGCGACCGATGACCCGAGCGGTTGGCAAGGAACCCGCCGTCGAAATCCAAGGCCTGAAGGTCACCTTCGGCGGTAGGGTCCGTGCCGTCGATGGGGTCGATCTCACCCTCGGCCGAGGCCAGGCCATCGCCCTCATCGGCGAGTCGGGTTCGGGCAAGAGCGTGACCCTGCGCGCGATCATGCGCCTCAACCCCGAGCGCAAGACGGCGATCGAGGGCCGCATCCTCGTTGCCGGCCGCGACGTGATGGCCATGGGCAAGCGCGACCTGACGGCGTTACGCGGCCGCGAAGTGGCGATGATCTTCCAGGAGCCGCTGCTGGCCCTCGATCCGGTCTATACGGTGGGCCGCCAGATCATGGAGGCGATCCGCCAGCACGAGGGGATCGGCGCGGCCGAAGCACGCGCCCGCGCGCTGCAGCAGTTCGAACGGGTGCGCATTCCGAGCCCGGAGCGGCGGCTCGACGCCTATCCGCACGAGATGTCGGGGGGCATGCGCCAGCGCGCGATGATCGCCCTCGCCCTCGCCTGCAACCCCAAGGTCCTCCTCGCCGACGAGCCGACGACGGCCCTCGACGCCACGGTGCAGATCCAGATCCTGCTTCTCCTGCGCGACCTGCAGGCGGAGCTCGGGCTCTCCACCCTCTTCGTCACCCACGATCTCGGTGCCGCCGTCGAGGTCGCCGACCGGATCGCGGTGATGTATGCCGGCCGCATCGTGGAGGAGGGCTCGGCCCGGCAGGTGGTGCTGAACCCGCATCATCCCTACACGATCGGCCTGCTGCGCAGCCGCGCCGACGGGGCGCTCGCCAAGGGCTCCCGGCTCCAGACCATCCCGGGAAGCCCGCCCGACCTCGCCAACCGCCAGCCGGGCTGCCCCTTCGCACCGCGCTGCTTCCTTGCCGAGGAACGCTGCCGCGTGGGCGACCCGCCGGTGGTCGAGGCCGGACCGGGCCATCGCGCCGCCTGCTGGAAGACCGACGAGGCGACGCGGAGCTTCCAGGCACAGCGGGCGGAGATGGTGGAGGCGTAGCTCTCCCACCCACGACCTCGCCCTGGGGTGCCGGAGCGAAGCGCAGGCCTCGAAGGAGACCTCCCATTCACCCTCCGATCCCTGGAGGCCTCCTTCGAGGCCGCTTCGCGGAACCTCAGGTCGGAAGGTTGAAGAACCGACCCCATTCCGAAAAGACCAACCCGAGACAACGGACACGCCCATGAGCATGACCCACAATCTCCGCGTCGACGGCGCGCGCCTGTGGTCCACGATCATGGAGACCGCCCGGTTCGGCGCCACCCCGGCCGGCGGAATCAACCGGCTGACCCTGTCGCAGGAGGATGGCCAGGTCCGGGACTGGTTCCGGGATGCCTGCGAGGCGGCGGGACTGGAGGTGCGTGTCGATGCGCTGGGCACTCAGTTCGCCCTGCGGCGCGGACGCGACATGACGCGCCTGCCGGTCGCCTGCGGCTCGCATCTCGACACGCAGCCCACGGGGGGCAAGTTCGACGGCATCCTCGGCACCCTGGCAGGTTTGGAGGTCATGCGGGCGCTGAACGATGCCGGCATCGAAACCGAGGCGCCCCTGCTCCTCGTCAACTGGACCAACGAGGAGGGCTCGCGTTACGCCCCCGCCATGATGGCCTCCGCCGCCTATGCCGGAGAATTCACGGTGGAGGACATCCATTCCCGGCGGGATGCCGCCGGTATCGCCGTGAAGCAGGCGCTGGAGGCCATCGGCTATCTCGGAGACGAGCCGGTGGGCGAGCGCAGGATCGGCGCTTTCGTGGAACTGCATATCGAGCAGGGTCCGATCCTGGAGGCCGAGGCGACCACCATCGGCGTCGTCGAGGGCGGGCAGGGGATCGCCTGGTTCGACGGCGTGGTGACGGGTTTCGAGAGCCATGCGGGCACGACGCCGATGCCGCGCCGTCGCGACGCCCTCAACGGCTTCGCCGAGATCGCGCTGGCCGTCGAGCGGATCGCCCATGCCCACGGTCCCACGGCGGTGGCGACGATCGGCGAGGCGGTGATCGGCGCGCCGTCGCGCAACGTCATCCCCGGCCGCATCCGCTTCACCCTCGACGTGCGCGACCCGAAAGCCGAGACCCTCGACGCGGTCGAAAGCGAATTACGAGCGGAACTCGACGCCATCGCCGGCCGGCGCAAGCTCACTATCGAGTTGACCCGGATCTGGCGAAAGGAACCCGTGCCGTTCGATGCCGGGGTCGTGGGCGCCGTCGAGGCGGCGACCAGGGGCTTGGGTTTCAGCCATCGCCGCATGGTCTCGGGCGCTGGCCACGATGCCTGCAACATCGCCGCCCTCGCCCCGACGGCCATGATCTTCGTGCCCTGCCGCGACGGGATCAGCCACAACGAGGCGGAGTCGGCGACGCAGGGCGATTGCACCGCCGGCGCCGATGTCCTGCTCCAGACCCTTCTGACCCTGGCCAACGCACCGGTTCGGGCCGGCTGAGCGGGACGCCATGTGCGCCGGGCGAAGCCGACGCCGCACCGCTTCCGGCCATTCACCGCGCGAGACCGCCCAGAATCCCTCTGAGGTTCCCGTCACCGGCACGCGACATGCGAGTTCGCCCGCATCGAAAGGGGCGATCGCGCCGGTTCCGTCATGGGCGCGGCTGTGACGGGCGCCCGCAGGAGGGCCGGGATGGCGGGGGCAGATGCATGACCTCGCCCATCCACGGGGTGGCAACGGGGACGGACAATGCACCGAGCGAAATTATGTCCCATTCGCCCTACAGCGGGTTGTGCGGCAGGAGAAAAACACGCAACGACATAGTGTTTCGGAACATCCTGGCATAAAATCGTTCATGTCAGGCGGCACATTGGCCGAGGAGAAAGAAACATGCCGCCACGGTCGTCGATGGATCCATCCGGACGGTCGGATGGCGCATCGCGCCGGTTGCCCTCCCGCCGCCTCCTGAAGTTCATGCAACATGCCACGGATGTCGGCTTCTGGTCGGCGGACCTCGAAGAGCTCGACATCCACGGATCGATCGGCCTCCATCGCGTTCTCGGCCTTTCCCCCTCGGTCGCCCTGAGCTTCGGCGTCGTGGAGGCCATGATGCATCCCGACGATCGTGCCGCGCATACGGATATGCTGACCCTGCTGCGCGAAGGCCAGCCGCTCCGGCGCGAGTTCCGCATCATCCGACCGGACCAGACTTTGCGCTGGATCGCCAGCCATGCCGAGGTGGTGCTCGGCCCCGGCAACCGCCCGAGCCAGGCGATCGGCGTCGTCGAGGACGTGACCGATCGCTACGATGCGAAGCATTCCACCAAACAGGGACCCGATCGCTTCGAGGCTCTGCTCTCGGCCACGGCTGCGGTGGTCTGGATCGTCAGCCCCGATGGGAAGTCGATCGACATGCCGCTCTGGGAGGAGCTCACCGGGCAGCGACACGATCAGTTCCAGGGCCTCGGCTGGATCGACGTCCTGCATTCCGACGACAGGGAACGCACGAACTTCGCCTGGCGCACGGCCCTCAGCCACGACACGGCCTACAACACCGACTACAGAATCCTCTGCGTCGATGGGGTCTATCGCTGGTTCAACGCCCGTGGCGTGCCGATCATGAACCGGGACGGCTCGGTGAAGGAATGGGTCGGCGTGTGCCTGAGCGTCCCCGGACAGAGCCGCTTCCAGGCGGCCTCGTCGAGCACGGACGCTCGCGGGCCCGCGACCGATATCGGCCGCGGCAGCGGGGATCTCACCTCCGCACAGGTCCGGGCCGCGCGCGGGATGGCCGGCCTGTCGAAGGACGAATTGGCGCGGCGGGCGAGCGTATCGGTCTCGACCATCGTGCGGATCGAAGATCCGGAGGCGACCATCCGCCCGCGACGCGACACGGTGCAGGCGGTGCGTCAGGTTCTCGAGCAGGCGGGCGTCGTCTTCACCTTCGATCCGGGGCAGAAGCCCGGTGTGCGGGAGGCGTGAGGCCGCCTCCGCTCAGGCGCTCGCGTCGCTGGGCGCGGGCTGCTTGAACCGTTCCTTCATCCGCTTGCCGAGGTTCGCCTTGCGCGCATTCAGGGCGAGACGGATGGCGCGGTCGATATCGGCCGGGGAGACATCGTTGATCTGGCCCGCGAGCGCCAATAGGCGCTCGTCGTCGGAGAAGGTCAGTTCGCAGCGATAGAGCAGCATCAGCACGCGTCCGTTCCGGGGATCGACCTGAAGCGCCCGTGACAAGACCTGGGCTCCCTCGCCGGCGGCGCCATAGCGGAACAGCCGGTCGCCCGCCTCCAGCATCAGGGCAAGATCCGCACCGGCCACATGGGCGACGGCACGCCACGCCGCCAGGATCGATTCCTCGTCGCCCGTCGGCTCGAGCGCCTTGGCGGCCAGCCGACGGATACGCCCCTGACCGTTGGTCATCAGGGCGGAAACGTAATAGCTGAGCCGCTCCTCGCTCTTTTCCTCTTCCGCGAGACGCCCCAGAGTCTTCCAGGGCTCTTCCAACTCGGCATCCGCCTGGCACGCGCGCAGGATCAGTTCCCCGCCGCGCTCGCGATCTCCCTTGATCAAGGCGATCTCACCGAGAAGCCAGATGCCGGTGGCGCCGTCCGCCTCCCGCCGGATCTCGGCCTCCGCGATCTCGGCCAGGGCGTCGACATCCTGCTGTTTCAGGGCGCGCCCGATTCTGACCGGAAGGGCTTCCTCGGCAACGGATTCGAGAAGGGTAGACGAGCCGCCATCCTCGATCGCCTTCACCTCAGGACGGCGCGCGCGCTGGGCGAGGCGCACGGCCCGTTCGGCCTCCTCCGGGTAGAACTCCACGATGAGAGCCGCCAATTCGGCCAACCGCTCATTGTCGGAAAAGAGCAGTTCACTTCGGTAGAGCATCACCAGGAGGCGGCCATTCGTCGGATCGGCCGCATAGGCGGCCTCGAAGATCCGGGCCGCATCCTCCCCCGCCCCCGCGCGGAGCAAGCGGTCGCCGGCCTCGATCAGCACGCCCACATCCGTCCGGGCCGCGGCGGCGACCCGACGCCAAGCGTCGGCGGCCGCCGCGTCGGTGCCGGTCTGCTCGATGATCTTGGCGGCCATCCGCAAGATCCGGCATTGATCGTTGGTCATCAGCACGGAGGCCAGGAGCTTGAGCCTCTCCTCGTCCTGCTCGTCTTCGGCGACGCGCACCAGAGCCTTCCACGGCTCCTCGAAGGAGGGGTTGGCCTGACAGGCGCGTATGATCAGGTCGATGCCGCGTCGACGGTCCCCCCGCGACAGGGCGAGTTCCCCATACAGCCAGATCGCCGTGGGGCTATCCGGATCGTCCTGCATCTCGGACGTGGCGATGGCGGCCACCATCGGCCAATCTTCGAGCTTCAAGGCGCGACGGATCCGCGCCAGCAAGGTCTCGGTGGCATCGACATCGGGCTTGTTGAGGTCGACCAGCCTCATGTATTCGTGGATGGCCCGCTGAGCATTGGAGTAGAGGACGATCTTATCGGCCTGCACCACGCCGACGATGTCGCAGAACTCCCGCACCTGGGCGACGTTCGACGAAATGACGATGAAACCGCTCGTAGCCGAGCGTTGCTTAATCACGCTGGCGAAACGGTCGGTGAACTCAGCCGTCTGCGGAAGAATGTCGCCGTCGACGAAGTAGGTCTCGTAGGGCAGCCCGTAGGACAGGGCATACCGAAACGCTAAGGCGATATCGGCGGGCACGTGCTTGTACGGCACGTCCATGAAGGCATCGATATTGGCCACGAAGGCGACGAACTTGATCAGGCTTCCCGGCTCGATGCGGTGCATCTTGGCCGCGAACACGCAGTTCCGCCTCAGCGTATGGAGGGCGACGATCCCAGCCATGCGACCGACGGGACTCGAGATGTCCGCCTCGCGCCGCACCTTGCCGACGGCGGGCTGCCTCACCCCCGAGATGAGGTCGCTGAAGGCACGGCGCTCGATCTTCGAGGCGCAGAGGATGCCGACGCGACGGTTCGTCGGGATGACCCCGGAGAGGCCGCACAGAACCGCATGCGACCGCGACTGGAGCGACCGGACCCAGACGTTCTCCAAGATCAGCATGAACCATCTCGCCAGGAGACCGGTGGACAGCCCTTCACTGAACGTGTTCCCGGTCGAGCGCCCAATCCCGATCTCCCAACCCAAAATCTAATGCCGCCTCACGCGAGGACGCAACAGCCCGCATCGATACACCGCGTCTCGACAAAGACTTAGCCGAACGCTTCGACCCGGCCGACCGAGTCCGGCCCCCATGCCGGTGCCGGGTGTCTCCCATGAACGCAGCCCCTGCTGCAACGACGTGGCCGGAATGAGGGCGCCCATTCGTCGGGGCGCCTCCAACAATCGCGTGATCCGCCGCCGGACAAAGGCCTCTTCACCCCATCCGGGACCGGTCGCCGGCATCCTCCACGCGAACGTGAGCGGCCGCATCGCCGGGCCGCTCATCGAGATAATTGAGGAAGGCCGGGGCATCCACGGTCCAACTGTCCCTGGCGCCGTGGTGAGGCTCAAGCCAGCCCCGATAGCGATGTCCCATCACGAGGCTGAGCCGGGCATAGTTCAGACGCAGGAAGTAGGTCCCGTCCTGGACCGGCACGATCTCGGTGATGTGGGTTCCGGGCTCCGAGAAGACGATATGTGCCAACCCGGCCCCATGAGGAGCGACGATCCGCTTCGCCGACGAGACGACGAAGACCTGCTGCCACAGGGGCATGGTCCCGAGGGCGACGCCCGCATAGCCCCTCGTCGTGATCTGGGCCTCGAGTTCGGCTTCGTTTCTCATGACCCGTCGGCTCGAATCGCGGCGTGAGATGTAGATCGCATCGCCGGCGCTCACGTTTTCCTGCGCAGCGATGGCACGGGCGGACCGCTTCACCCGCTCGATGACGGGTGCCACCTGCTCCCAATAGCTGAAACCCTGCATGCCGCTGCGGGCGATCAGCAACCGCTGGACGAAGACCGCATCACCGACATCCACCACCGTCTGGGGCAGGCCGGCCAGACGCAGGGTCTCTTTCTCGAAGGAGGGGGCCTCGTCGCTCAGGAGGATCACCGCATCCGGCGCCCCGTCCTCCAGCATCCAGGCGAAGAGCGGCAGGCGATCCACCAGCCAGTGATAGATGCCGCGCGTGCTCTTGATGGCGAAGAAGCCTGTCGCGATGCCGGGCGCTTCCGCGCGCGACAAGCGGGAAATGGGCGTTCCCTTCGAGACGATGAGGCTGCCGTCCTCCTTCCAGATCTGGCCGTTCCGGTCCACGAACACCTCCCGGTGCTCGATGATCTCGGGCGGCTTTGCCCGGGCGACCTTGGTCCGGAAGCTTTCGATATCCGCGGTGACCTTGATGGCGTGGCGCGGCGGGGTTCGCTCGCTCGACCGGATCTCGACGGAGCCCTGAACCCGCTGCCCGGAGCCGAAGAACGGAAATCGAATCGTCGTGGCCGCCGCCTTGACGACGCCCGCCGCGGCGGAGGACCCGACGGGGACGGCCTTCGCCATGGCCGCCTTGATCGCCGACCGGAGGGCGGCATCCTTGGTATGGGGGAGGAACGATTTCGCCTGGTGGGCGAATTTCGCCTCGGCCATCACGGCCGCATCGGCGGTGAAGACCGCCCATGCGGCAGCCGCTTCGCCGAGCATCAGGAACCTCTGGCTCACCGAATACCGATCCCGCGTCGACCATCGCGCGCCCAGGCACTGGCTTTCGGCCCAGGCCAATGCTTCGACGTCACGCATCTCGCCGGCGGCGCGGATGAACATGCCCATCATCGACGGGCTTTTCTTGAGTCGCTCGCCGTTACGGGCCCGTGTCAGGATCGTCGGCCAATCGCCTCGCTCGAAGGCCAATTCGAAATCCCGGTACTTGAATCCCGTCCCCCTGAAGACGGCCCAACGCCAGATGCGCCTGAGAAGACGACGGCCGGTTTCCATGACGGGCTGAAACATAGTGATGGATCATGTCCTTCGTTGCTTCCCATGACATCGCTCCTTCATTAAGGAGAAGGGAGAACCAATCCGTCATCAGCGGCATGTGTCGTGTGCCCGTGCCCTTTGGGGCTCCAATCCGCCGGTATCGGAGAGTCCGTCATCCACAGCCGGCCCAAGAACGGGCCGCTGCCCTGCAATAGAGTACCTTCGCATCTGCAAAAGCCTGTGATAGTTCCACAACGCTGACGCAATTAGGAGGTTTACGCATGCTCAACCGGTCAAAGCTCCCCCTTTTCCTTGCCATCGCCGCCCTGGCCGTCCCCTTCGCCGTCGCCACCCCGGCCTCCGCCAAGGGCAACAAGATCATCTCCATGATCGACACCGACAATGACGGCACGATCGACCTGAAGGAAGTCCAGGCCGTCGCCAGCGCCAAGTTCGACGCCCTCGAAGGCGACAAGGACGGCACCCTCGACGCCAAGGAGCTCAAGGGTCGCGGTGGCAAGAAGGTGATCGCGGAAGCCGATCCGGACAAGGATGGCACGATCGACAAGAAAGAGTACCTCGCCCTGGTCGAGTCCCGCTTCAAGGCGGCCGATCCGGACAACGACGGCACCCTCGATGCGGCTGAGCTGAAGACCCCGGCCGGCAAGGCCCTGGTCAAGCTGCTCAAGTAAGCCGGCAGGGGCCGCGCTCGCCGCGAGCGGGCCGGACCACGGTTTCGAACAACGACCAGACCCCATGTGCCGGCCGGCGCATGGGGTTTTTTCGTCGTCTCGGACGTGAGCGAAGGTTTCGCGAGGCGCTCGAAGGCCGACGTACCCGGCGAATCACTGCGCGGCGTCGACCGGCGACGGATGATTCGGTGGTCGGCATTCTCAAAAAAGAAAGGGATCCGGCGCTAGAAGAGGCGAACTCGACCTCGAACCACGCCGAAAGACGCCAGAATCTGTGCGCTGCAGCACCTTGATGCGTCGAGACTTGTTTAAGGGCGAAAGATCCCTAGATACAGTGACATCATGACAGCGTCGTATCGCGGCTTCCCATGAAGTCACGGGGCGGATCGGAAGCAACCGGGGCATCGTCGTGCCTCGTGGCGGAAGGACCGTTCGTACGGCGGATTTCAATCCACGGTCCCACCGGGCGTGCGCCCGCCAGAGACGCAGATCCTGCGAGTACGTTTTACATGAATCAACTCGTTCGCCTGTCACAGATCGGCGATGCTGACGCCATTGCCGAGCCGTCGGCCGAACTGCGCGTCCCCTTCGCACAGTCGGGCGCCTTCGTCTGCAAGTTCATCATCGGCGAGCCGAACGATCGCGCGGTCTGTTGCGGTGCGCCTGCGCCGGATGGCAAGAGCTGGTGCGCGTTTCACCGCCGCATCGTCTTCGAGCCGGCACGTCCCGGCCGCCTTCGCTAAAGCGGTCTTCGCTTCCCCCGCTATCATGGAATGCCTCGCCGGCTCTCGCCAGCGAGGTTTTTTGCGTGGGCGGAGTGATGCGCAAGCCCAGTCAGAAACGCCGACGGTAAAGCCCGGCGCGCACGATCAGTCTTCGGGATCGCCCCGATCCTCGGGCCCGCGGAGAGCCTCGAAGGGGCGTCCGTGCATCGGGCGGGGGTCATTCGAGCGGACGACGAGATATCCCGCCTCGCGAGCCTCCCGCAGGCGGGCCACCTGATAATCTCTGCCCCCATCATCCCGGCGGCGATAGGCCGGCCCCTCTTCCGGGAGGTAGCCGTAGCGATAGCCGGGAGTGTCATCGTAGTTCGGCTGAAAGGCACGGACGGTCCAGGTTCCGTCTCTCGCCACCCGGCTGGCGGGCGCCCTGACGGCGACGGGGCGGATGGTCTCGCGTCCGGCGGCGACCAGGCGTCGGGCGATCCCGTGGCCGGGTGCCTTTCTGCTCGCGTGCCGGCTGGCCGTGGCGGGCCGGGGTCTGGCAGCCGCGTCACGGCGGTTTCGCGCCGCCTTCCCGGCACGGGCCGTCGCGTCGGCCTTCCGGACATCCTGCTGCTTGCCATCCTCGCGCCCGGCGACGGGCGAGGGTGCGGCCTTCCGGTCGGGCGGATCGGTCCACGCACGGCCGGCGGGAGCGGGCGTCGCGTCTTTGGCGAGGGGCGCGTCCTGAGCGGAAACGGTATCGGTCATCGGCATGGCGCAGAGCGCCGACAGGCCGAGCGCCGAAACGATGGTCGAAAACCGATTAAGACGCATTGGCATCGACTCTCTCCAGGCTGGTGCCGAGAGATCGGACGCATATCGGCGTTCCACCTCCGCACGGCCGCCCGGCAATCGCTGTCGGACTGAGATGTCAGCTTAACGAAAGCTTACGATGGCGTCCACGATGCTATGTTAACCGGCATTCCGTTTGGGGTGGATGCCCCGTGGGGATGCCCGGCACCGGACCTGCTTCGGCGTCCGGATGCGGTTGCCGTCCGGGCTCGGCGGACACACATGGCACCCGACCCGACCGCGACGACAGCCTTGCCCGGGCCATCGTCGTCGGACACGGTCGCGGCCGGGATTTTCCTTGCAGAGCTCCACAATCGCCCCGGCGTGGAGAGGAGAAACGCCATGAGACGATTCCTGTCGGTCCTCGCCCTGCTGGGCGGCGTCGCGCCCGCCCTCGCGCAGGCGCCTGCCCCGGCGGCGAGTACCGCGCCGCAGACCTACGAGAGCAAGGTCGTCAACACGAAGGGCGAACCGATCGGAACGGTCACCATCCGCGATGGAGCGAGCGCCCTGGTGCTGCGTCTGGCGATCCAGCCCGGTGGCCTGCCTCCTGGCTGGCACGGCATCCATTTCCACGCCGTGGCCGATTGCTCGGACATGGAGAAGTTCGAGAAATCGAAGGCTCACGTCAATCACGACCAGAGCAAGCACGGCCTGCTCAACCCGGAAGGGCCTGACGAGGGCGACCTGCCCAACGTCTATGCCAATGCCGATGGCTCGGTGAATGCGGAGGTGTCGAGCGAGACGCCGCTCACGGGCGAGGGCGGGTTGAAGGATGCCGACGGCTCGGCCTTCATCATCCACGCCAACGAGGACGACCATACCAGCCAGCCGATCGGCGGGGCGGGTGCTCGCCTCGCCTGCTCGGTCATCAAGTAGCCGGCCATCGCATCCTCGGCGCAGGGCCGCCGGAGGATGCGAATGCCTCGAACGGCATCACGGCCGCCGCAAAAGCAGAGCCGTGATGCCGGGTTCTCGTGTTTGTCGTCCGGTCAGCGCTGACCGTTGCCGATGCTCATGAGCTTGGCACCACTGCGTGCCTTCTGCTCAGGCAGAGCGGCCTGGACGGTCCTGACGATGCCGTCGGCGTCGAGGCCGGCCTCGGCGTACATCGCCTCCGGGCTGTTGTGGTCCTGGTAGGTGTCCGGCAGCGTCAGCGTCCGAA
>NZ_VRVC01000104.1:0-18189 GCF_008040005.1 Methylobacterium sp. WL19 | reverse complement strand
CCCCACCCCCTTGCCCGCCACCGAGATCCCCGCGATCCGGCACGATTGGACCGTGGCCGAGATCCAGGCGATCCACGACCTACCGCTCCTCGACCTCGTGTTCCGGGCGGCACAGGTCCACCGCGCCCATAACGACCCGGCCGATATCCAGCGCGCCGCCCTGCTGTCGATCAAGACCGGCGCCTGTCCCGAGGATTGCGCCTATTGCCCGCAATCGGCGCACCACAAGGGCACCGGCCTGCCGCGCGAGCGCCTGATGGCGGTGGACAAGGTGCTTAAGGAGGCCGCCGCCGCGAAAGCCGCCGGAGCCCATCGCTTCTGCATGGGCGCCGCCTGGCGCCAGCCCAAGGACGGCCCGGAATTCGATGCCGTCCTCTCCATGGTGCGCGGTGTCCGCGGCCTCGGAATGGAAGCCTGCGTCACGCTCGGCATGCTCACCCCGTCCCAGGCGGGCCGCCTCGCCGAGGCCGGGCTGACCTCCTACAACCACAACCTCGATACCGGCCCGGATTTCTACGGCGACATCATCTCGACGCGGACCTACGAGGATCGCCTCAACACCCTTCAGAACGTGCGCGATGCCGGGATCGGCGTCTGTTGCGGCGGTATCGTCGGCATGGGTGAGGGCGTGAAGGACCGCGCGGCGATGCTTCAGGTGCTCGCCAACCACGCCCCCCATCCCGAGAGCGTGCCGATCAACGCCCTAGTGGCCGTCGAGGGGACCCCTCTCGAGGACCGTCCGCCCGTGGACCCGCTCGATCTCGTCCGGATGTGCGCCACCGCCCGCATCGTCATGCCGAAGGCGCGTGTGCGTCTCAGCGCCGGCCGCAAGGGGCTCACCCGCGAAGCGCAGATCCTGTGCTTCCTCGCCGGCGCGAACTCGATCTTCTACGGCGAGCGCCTCCTCACCACGGCCAATAACGAGACCGATGCCGATGCGGAGCTACTCCGCGACATCGGCATCACCGTGCCGGGCCTGACCCTGGCGGCCGCGGAATAGGCTCAGGGCGACGTCGTCGGGCGGTCCGGGATCACGATCCGGAAGCGGGCGCCTTCCCCCTCCCCCGTCGTATCCAGCGTGAGAGAGCCGCCCTGAAGCTCGATCAGTTCGGCGGCGATCGGAAGCCCGAGCCCGGTCCCGCCCGCGCGCGTCGACCCCTCGAACGGTGAGAACAGGTTCGCCCTCGCCCGTTCGGGAAGCCCCGGCCCGTTATCCGCGATGAGGATCGTCACCCCGCCCGCCCCCGGCCGGCCGTGGCGCGTGGCCTCGATCTCGATCACTGGATCGAGCAGCCGCGCCTTGTCCGAACCGATGGCCTGAACGGCGTTGCGCACGATGTTGGTGAGCGCCCGCGAGAACTGGTCGGGATCGACCTCCACCTCGACATTCTCGTCGCAGGCCACGCGAATCGTCACCCGTGACGCGCCGTCGAGCCTGGACAGGTCGGATTGCTCGGCCAGGATCGGCGCGAGCTCGACCTTGCGCCGTTGCGGGACGGCCTCGCTCGCCCGGCCATACGCCAGCGTCTCCTCGCAGAAGCGGATCGCCCGGCCGAGAGTGGCGAGGAGGCGGGGGGCGATGCGCTCTACCGCCGGGTCCGACACGGATTCCAGCCGGTCGCCGAGAAGCTGCGCCGTGGTCAGGAGGTTGCGCAATTCGTGGTTGATCTTGCTCACCGACAGGCCGAGTTCGGCGAGGCGGCGCTTCTGGCGCAGCTCGCCGGCCAACGCCGTCTCCATGCGGGCGAGCGCCACCTCCGCGTGACCGATCTCGTCGGTCCGGCGCGACGGCGTGATGATGCGGTCGCTCCCCTGGGGATCGTCGGCGAATTCCGTGATGTTGCGGGCGAGGCGCCGGACCGGGCGCACGATGATCCGCTGCAGCATCAGGAAGACGAGGCCGGCCACCGCCGCGGCGATCGCCAGCGACGAGAGCAGCAGCCGGTCGGCGAAGTCGATCAGCGCCTCGCGCAGGGGCGCCTCGTCGAGGAGGATCTCCACGAGGTCGAACCCGTCCCGGCCATGGCCGATGACCCGGACCGGGCCGTTGCTCACGGTGAAGACGGTGCGCCATGCCCCCCCGATGGAGGCGATCCAGTCATGGGAGCGCAAGTCGACGAGGCCTGCGACCTCCGAGGGGATCGTGTCCACGGCAAGGAGACGGCGCGTCCCGTCGCCGCGCACCGCGATGGCGCTGGCGCCGACCCCCCTCAAAAGATGGCGCGCGAGGTCTTCCGAGACGTGCTGATCCGGCGAGGCTTCGAGGACGAGGGCGGCGATCTGGGCGGCGGCGATGCGGTCCGACAGCCACATGCGCCGGTAGTTCGCCACGGTCGGCACGTAGATCAGGATCTCGACCAGGGCGACGAAGGCGATGGTCACGAGGAACAGCCGGCCCGACAGGCCGAGATGACGGCCGATTCCCGCCCGCGCCTCCGCCTCGACGGGGACAGGCAGTTCCATGCCGGCGCGTGGCGTCGCGTCCATCACGGGGTTCCGATCATCCCTCATCCCGGGCTTCTTGGCTCGTCCCGGTCTCCCCGGCGCAGTGCCTCCCGCGGCGGTCATTCCGATCTCTCGGCGATCAACTCTACGTCTTAATGCGATTGATTTACATCACGGTTACGCTCCGGCCGCCGCGCCGTCGAGTGCCCGGCCACAGGGATCTGCGACGTGACGCTACGCTTGCGGGCGAACCGGCGTCTCAGCCCTATGGAGAGCAACGCGAAGGCGGCGAGGCCGCCGAGGCCGGCCAGGGTCTTGACGGTGACGAGAGACCGCAGGGACAGGGCCTCGTCGCAGGCCTCGGCGCCGCTCGCCAGACAGTCCGCCTTGGCCGCCTCGTTGGCCGCGACGACATCCTCGATCGCCGATCCGGCTGCCGCATAGACGACGGCGCCGGGGGCGAGGCCCAGAAAGGTCGCGAGCACGAAGGTGCGCAGGGGAACGCCGAAGGCCGCCGGGGCGAGATTCGTCATCCAGAACGGAAAGATCGGCAGGAGCCTCAGGACGAGGATGAAGCCGAACGCGTCGTCGCGGAACCCCGCCGCGAGGCGGCCGAGGCGCGGTCCGGCGCGGGTCACGAGAAACTCCGACATCGGCCCACGGCCGATGGAGAAGACGATGGCCGCACCGGTCGTCGCCGAGACGAGGGCGATCCCCGCGCCTGTGGCGGCCCCGAACAGGAAACCCGACAGGATGGTCAGCACCAGCGAGGCCGGCACGGACACGATCACGCAGCCGATATAGACGAGGTAGGCGACCCCGATGGCTCGCGACCGGTTCTCGGCCACAGCCTCCATCAGCGTTGCGCGATAGGACAGCAGGCGGTCGAGGCTGAGAAGGTGCGGGGCGCCGGAAATGAGGACGCCCAGCGAGATGGCCACGAGGGCGAGGATCGGAAGCCACCGCAGGGCGCGGCGGAGGACGCCGCTCGAGTTGCGTGTCATGTCCCCGCTTCGCCGGGCCGGATCAGCCGGGCTTCCGCATCCTCAGGATCTTGAAGAAACCACCGGGGAAGGTCGGCGAGACGCCGATGAACTCGACGCCGTTGCGCCGCGCCCAGTCCTCGATGCGCGTCGACTTGAACGCCGAGGACCAGCCGATCTTGGTGCAGAGCGGCGCCACGATCTCCTCGACCTTCGCGACCGCGCCCTTGGTCTGGCCGAAATGGTTGGCGAGGACGATCTCGCCGCCCGGCCGCACCACGCGGAGAAATTCCGACAACGCGGCTTCGGGGTCCGGCACCAGGGTGATGAGGAACTGCGCGACCACCGCGTCGAAGCTGGCAT
Source organism: Methylobacterium sp. WL19 (assembly GCF_008040005.1). Classification (NCBI taxonomy): domain Bacteria; kingdom Pseudomonadati; phylum Pseudomonadota; class Alphaproteobacteria; order Hyphomicrobiales; family Methylobacteriaceae; genus Methylobacterium; species Methylobacterium sp. WL19. The sequence continues at coordinate 14,398 of NZ_VRVC01000104.1, read as the reverse complement.
CGGCATAGCCGAGGCGGCACACATCCATCACCTGAAGGCCACGGACATGGGTGAGCCGCCGGCGCAGCACCTTGGCGCGGGCACGCTTCAGCATGTCCTCGGACAGGTCGACGCCGCAGACGAAGCTGCCCGCCGGATAATAGCCGAGGGACAATCCCGTGCCGACGCCGGCTTCCAGGATACGCGGCCCGCAGGCGGTGGCCGCCATCACCGCGTCGCGCGCGGCGGGCTCGGTGAGCTTGTCGTAGACGACGTCGTAGACCGGTGCCCAGCGGGCATAGGCCTTGCGCATCAGGGCCGTGCTCGGACCGGCCTGCGGCTCGCTCAGCATATCGTCTCTAGATCCTGCGGATGGGGAAGGTTCTGGCTCGGGTCGGCGTCAGGCGGCTTGCGCCGTTCCGGCTGCCAACGCGTCGATGCGACGAATGGTGCCGCCGCCGAGCACACGCGAGCGTGGGCCGTCATCGGCATAAATGACGCAGGCCTGGCCCGGAGAGACGCCGTCTTCCGGTGTGGCCAGCACGACCTCGGCGGCTGCTCCACCGGAATCGACCGTCAGATGTGCGGCCCGCGGCTCACGGGTCGAGCGGACCCGCACGGCCACCGGCATGTCGACGACCCCGCCGGACGGCAGGATCCCGAGCCAGTTCAGATCGTCGAGGCGGATGCGGCTGGTGGCGAGGGCGGAACGCGGCCCCACCACCACCCGGGCGGAATCCGGCTCCAGTCGGACCACGTAGAGCGGCTCGCCGACGGCGAGGCGGAGACCCTTCCGCTGTCCGACCGTGTAATGAATGATGCCCTCGTGCTGGCCGAGCACCCGGCCCTCGAGATCGACGATGTCGCCGGCGCGCGCCGCATCCGGCCGCAGCTTGGCGATGACGTCGGCGTAGCGCCCCTGGGGCACGAAGCAGATGTCCTGGCTGTCGGCCTTCTCGGCGATGGCGAGGCCGAGCTCGCGGGCGAGGCGTCGGGTCTCGTCCTTGGGCAGTTCGCCCAAGGGAAAGCGCAGGAAATCGAGCTGCTCGGCCGTGGTGGCGTAGAGGAAGTAGCTCTGGTCACGGGCCGGATCGAGGGCGCGATAGAGGCCGCGCCCGCCGGCTTCGAGGGGGCGACTGGCCACGTAATGGCCGGTGGCCAGCACGTCGGCATCGAGGTCGCGGGCGGTGGCGAGGAGGTCGCGGAACTTGATCGACCGGTTGCACTCCACGCAGGGGATCGGCGTCTCACCGGCGAGATAGCTCTCGGCGAAACGGTCGATCACCGATTCCCGGAAGCGGTCCTCGTAATCGAGGACGTAATGCGGGATGCCGAGCGTCTCGGCGACGCGGCGCGCATCGTGGATGTCCTGACCGGCGCAGCAGGCGCCTTTGCGATGGACCGCCGCGCCATGGTCGTAGAGCTGCAGCGTGATCCCGACGACGTCGTAGCCCTGCTGGCTGAGCAGCCCGGCCACCACGGAGGAATCCACGCCGCCGGACATGGCGACGACGACGCGCGTCTCGTGCGGGGCCTTGGGAAGGTCGAGGGAGTTCATCACGTCACGGGTTCGCCGGCAGGCCGCAGCGCCCGCACATGCGGAGTCTATAGCGATCCTGAGGTGGAACTTCCAGGCAGGCCGGGAGCAGGTCTCGCATGCCGACGCGCCGGACCCGGCAAATCCTGCCTGGACAGGGACGATTTCGCCGGGTCGCGGAGGATCGGTTTGCGAGCGACGAAAATTTTTCCTATCGAAACAATGGGTTGTCGGGTGCGATGCGTGGCTCGAAGTTTGCGCGGTGGGGGGCGAGGAGACTACGCCGAATGGCCACCACGTCGATCAACCGAGACCAGGCCTCGCGGTTCGCGAGCGCGGTCGCCCCGCGTTCCGCCCCGATTCCTGCCACCGATGCGGCGGGCTTCGAACGTTTCAGCATCCCCGCAGGCGAGTCGCATCCGGCGCCGGCCTCACGCAGGGCCTTGGAGCCGAAGACGGCCACCCGCGAGCGTGATGCGGCCAAGACCGGCGTCGCGACGTCGGTGGCTTCGCCGACCGCGGAACCGTCCTCGCCGCGGCCGAAGGGCGATGCCGCACGGCCGGGGGCGCTTTCGCAGCGGAGCGCTTATCGCGGGCCGGTCCAGGTCGATGCCGGAGGCGTGGGCGCGGCCGAAGCGGCGCTGCGGGAACAGGATCCGGTTTCAGGGCAGATAGAAGATTTGGCCGAGACACGGCCGCTGCGAGCCCGAAGGGACGAGGATCAGGCTACGCCGCCCAACGAGGCCGGTCTCGGAGGTTCGCCGGTGCAGCGTGACGCTTCGGCGGCGAAGGGCACGAACATGCAGCCCACCCTGCCGCAACAGGGGGGAGATCCATCGAGCATGGCGGCGTCGGGCTTCCCGCAGCCAGCCGGCAAGGCAGGCTTGCCGATGACCGGCGGCGCCGGACCATTGTCCGCCTCTTCCGTGCAGGCAGGACATGAGACCCCTCAATCCGCCGCCCCGCCTCAGGCTGGGAATGCCTTGCCGCCCTCGATGGCTGGACAGAGTGCGATACCCGTTCCGGTTCAGGCGATCGCGTCTGCGGCCATCGCCGCCGAGGCGGTCACGGCGACCGAAGAGCGGAACGACGATGGGGAGGTTCCGGCGGACGGCGCGGTTGCGGACCCCACCGCGACGGCAATGTCCGCCCTCGCCCCGCCCGAACTCCTCGCGCCTCCACCACCGGCCAACGCTCCCGCGATGGCGGTTCAGGCCGGTGCCGCCTCGTCTCCGAAACCGAGCGCAATCGTTGCACCCGGCGCGGGCGGCGCGCAAGCTGCCGCCGGTCGTCCGGTCGCCGTACCCGTATCCGGCACCGATCGCCCGGCCTCCTCCGAGCGCGAGACCTCGTCGGCCAAGGCTTTCGACGAGCTAGCCCCCGGTTCGACCGTGGCCGCCGACGATCTCGCTTCGGCTCCTACGGCGACGTTCAGCCCTGTGCCGGCAGCCCACATTCCCGCACCGGCGCCCGACCCCGCCGGCGCCTTCCCCCAGGCCCAGGCGGCGCCGGTGCCCCTCGGCGCGGTGCCGATGACCATCGGGCTCCGTTCGCTGGCCGGGTCGAACCGTTTCGAGATCAGCCTCGATCCGAAGGATCTCGGGCGAATCGACGTGAATCTCGATATCGACAAGGACAGCGGCACGGTCACCGCACATCTCACGGTCGACCGGCCGGAGACCCTGGCCCTGCTCCAGCGCGATGTCGGCAACCTGCAACAAGCTCTGTCGCAGGCCGGCTTCGATGCGGGTGAGGCCGCCATCAACCTGTCCCTGCGCAGCGACACCGGCTCCGATGGGGGCAACGGCGCCGAGCGGGATGGCGGGGGCGGCCGGGATGGCCGCTCCGGCACGCCCGGTTCCGACCTGAAGGACCCGCGCCTTTCCAACGACGTCGTGCCGCTGCGTATGCTGCGCGGCCTCGGCGGCATCGACATCCGAATCTGAGGAGACCGCCATGACAGCCGGCATCACCGGAGCTTCGAGCAGCTCCTCCATCACGAACCCGAGCACGGCCACCGGCGCTTCCCAGGAGATCGCCGGCAATTTCCAGCAGTTCCTGACCCTGCTGACGACGCAGCTCAAGAACCAGAACCCGATGGACCCCCTGGACACCAACCAGTTCACGCAGCAGCTTGTGCAATATGCCGGGGTCGAGCAGCAGCTGAAGTCGAACGACCGCCTCGATTCCATCCTCAACAACGCGAAGGCATCGAGCGCCGCCGCCGCCACGGGCTTCATCGGCCAGAGCGTGACGGCGGACGGTCGGGTCGCCAACCTGAAGGACGGCTCGGCCGTCTGGACCCTGACGCCCGCGCGTGCCGCAAAGCAGGCGACGATGACGATCAGCGATGCCAAGGGCAACGTGGTGGCCACACAGACGAAGGCCCTGACCGCCGGGGCGCAGACCTTCGCCTGGGACGGACGATCCACCTCCGGCTTCACCTCTGCCAACGGCAGCTACTCGATTAAGATCGATGCCTTCGACGCCACTGGTGCACAGGTTAGCGTCGACACGCAGGTCGCCGGAAAAGTCGACGGCGTCGATCTCAGCGGCAGCGAGCCGGTGCTGCTGATCGGCAAATCGCGGCTGCCGATATCGGGCGTGCAGAACATCGGATCCGGGTTGTCCACATGATCCTGGAAAAAACGAATCAGATGCAATCGATCCGCTTCAACATATCTTAAGCGGGCGCAAGTAGCTTCCAACCTCGACAGGTCAGTCGAGTTGTAGAGCGTATCATGACCGAACCAAGCCGCCCGAGAGTCAAATACGTCATCGGGCCAGATGGAAGCCCGCTGACGATCGCGGATCTTCCGCCGACCACGACCAGACGATGGGTCATCCGCCGCAAGGCCGAAGTCGTCGCAGCCGTCCGCGGCGGTCTTCTCAGCCTTGAGGAAGCCTGCCAGCGTTATACCCTTACCACCGAGGAATTCCTGAGCTGGCAGTTCTCCATCGACCAGCATGGCCTGGCCGGATTGCGGACCACCCGTATTCAGCACTACCGCCATTGAGATCGAGGAGGGTCGGCATCCGGGCCGGGTTCCGGAAGTCCCCTTCGAGCAACGATCTCCTTGAAAAAGAACCGCGCCCTCCACGGGGCGCGGTTCTTTCCGTTTCGGGGTCGGCTCGAAACGGACGAACGCCGACCATCCTTTTTTCCTGGGTTAAGGAAATCGTTAACCGGACGCTAACCACGACCTGGGCAAATTTTGCCGAGCGAGCGCGGCCCTTCCGCCGCTCCGGTTCGGGTGGGTACGTCGCGTCGTGAAGTCCGTTCTCGAAGTGGTGACGAAGTTGGGACCGGCGCGGCTCGCGGCCATGGCGGCCGTGACCCTGACGTTGATCGGCTTCTTCGCCTTCGTGATCCTTCGCGTGTCGAAGCCCGATATGGGCGTCCTCTTCGCCGACCTGTCGATGCAGGATTCGGGGGCTGTCATCCGGGACCTCGATGCGCGCGGCATCAAGTACGAGACGCGCGGCGATGCGGGCCAGACCATCATGGCGCCTCGCGCCGACCTGCCCCGCCTGCGGATGGACCTCGCCGGCAAGGGCCTGCCCAGCGCCTCGGGCGTCGGCTACGAGATCTTCGACAAGGGCGATGCGTTCTCGTCCACCAACTTCGTCCAGAACGTCAATCACCTGCGCGCCCTGGAGGGGGAACTCGCGCGCTCCATCCGGGCCATCGGACGGGTCCAGGCCGCGCGCGTCCACCTCGTCATTCCGGAGCGCCGCCTGTTCGAGCGCGACCGCGAGTTACCCAGCGCCGCCATCGTGCTCAAGCTCGTCGGTGACATGGACCCCTCCCAGGTTCGCGCCATCCGCCATCTCGCCGCTTCCGCGGTGGAGGGCCTGAAGCCGGAGCGGATCTCCATCGTCGACGAGCGTGGCCGCCTGCTGGCGGACGGGGCTCGGGGTGCGGAGGCCGAGACCGGCGCCGGCATGGAGGAGAAGCAGGTCGGTCTCGAGCGCCGCCTGCGGTCCCAGATCGAGGAGATCGTGGCCGGCATCGTCGGCGCGGGCCGCTCGCGGGTGCAGGTCACGGCGGAACTCGACCGGAACCGCATCGAGAGCCGTTCGGAGACCTTCGATCCGGAGAGCAAGGTCGTGCGCTCGACGCAGACCCGCAGCGAAAGCGCGCTCACGGGGGGCAACGAGGGCGCCGTGACCGTCGGAAACGAATTGCCGGGCGCCAACCAGCCGAACCCGAACCCCAATTCGAAGGATTCCTCGAAGAAGGACGAGGAGACCACGAATTACGAGATCTCCCGCGTCACCAAGACGGTGGTCGAGGAAGGCGGACGTCTGAAGCGCCTGTCGGTGGCGGTCCTCGTCGACGGCGCCTACGTCCCGGGAGCGGATGGCCGCCCCGTCTATCAGCCGCGCCCGGCCAACGACATCGAGCGGATCGCCACCCTGGTTCGCACCGCCATCGGCTTCGACAAGGATCGTGGCGATCAGGTCGAAGTGGTCAACCTGCGTTTCGCCGAGACGCCCGCGCCCGTCGAGTTCACCGAGCCTTCGCTGATCCAGTCGCTCATGGCTCCGTCGAAGGAGGACGTGATGCGCATGGTCGAACTGTCGGTGCTTCTCCTCCTGACGGTGATCGTTCTCCTCGCCGTGGTCCGTCCCCTCGTGCGCCGCATCCTCACCGCCGAACCGACCCAGGCCATTCTGGTCTCGGGACCGGCACTGGCCGGTGGCGATCCCGGCGCCGATCAGATGCTTCCGGCTCGCGACAACCCCACGGCCCGCCTCGTCGACTTCGCGCAGTTGAACGGCAAGGTGCAGGCGGAGACCGTCCAGCGGGTGGTGGACATGGTCCGAGGCAGCCCGAGCGAGACGGTGGAGGTCCTGCGCAACTGGATCCACGACAGTTGAGCGGGACGGCGACGGCATTCGAAACGGTAGCGGCAACGGCAACGGCGAAGAGGAGTGAGGCATGGCCTCGGGGTTGAGCGTCATCGCGGATCAGGATCTCGGCAAGGCGGGCTTGAGCGCCATGACCGGCGCCCAGCGCGCGGCTGCGCTTCTCCTGCTCCTCGGCGAGACGGAGGGCGCGCCGATCTGGCAGATGCTGGACGAGGAAGAGGTCAAGATGGTCTCCCACGCCATGGTCCAGCTCGGATCGCTGGAGGCGGAGACCGTCGAGAGGCTGATCGTGGACTTCGTCTCGCGGCTCTCCTCGGGCGGCGGCATCACCTCGAACTACGAGCGCACCGAATCGCTGCTTCTCAAGATATTTCCCACCGAGCAGGTCTCGGCGATCATGGCGGAGATCAAGGGCGCTTCGGGCAAGCGGGTCTGGGCGAGCCTGACGCAGATCGACCCGGAGATCCTCGCCTCGTTCCTGCGCAACGAGTATCCGCAGACGGTCTCGGTGGTGCTGTCGAAGGTGCGCCCCGACTATGCGGCGAAGGTCCTGACGATCCTGCCCGAGGATTTCGCCATCGACGTCCTCAACCGCATGCTGCGGATGGAGACGGTGCAGAAGGAGGCCCTGCGCCACATCGAAGAGACCCTGCGGGTGGAGTTCGTCTCCACCATCGCGCAGACCACACGGCGGGACGCCCACGAACTGATGGCGGACGTGTTCAATGCGTTCGACCGCCAGACCGAAGGCCGCTTCCTCGCGGCCCTGGACCAGGCCAATCGCGGCTCGGCCAAGAAGATCCGCCAGCTCATGTTCACCTTCGAGGATCTGCTGAAGCTCGATGCGGGCAGTGTGCAGACGCTGCTGCGTAAGGTCGACAACGACACCCTGTGCCGCGCCCTCAAGGGCGCCGACGAACGGGTGCGCAACTTCTTCCTCAAGAACATGTCCACCCGCGCGGCCAAGAACATCACCGACGAGATGGGCTCGCTCGGCCCGATCCGCCTCAAGGACGTCGACGAGGCGCAGGCTAAGATGACCGAGCTCGCCAAGGAACTGGCCGAGAAGGGCGAGATCATGATCGCCAAGTCCAGCGGCGAAGAGGAACTGGTCTATTGAACGCCCGCCGGTTCCTCTTCGACACCGATTTCCGGCCGCGCGAAGGCGCGACCGTCCCGCCCAAGGAGGCGGCGGCCCTGGCCGAGGCCGTGGCGCAGGCCCATGCCCGCGGCGTCCAGGAAGGGCGCGCCCAGGCCGAGGCCCAGGCCCAGGCCCGCATGGCCGATGCCCTCACCCGCGTCGGCCTCGCCGCGGCCGGCCTCATCGGTCAGGCGGACGCGCGGGATGCGGCGCGCGAGGAGGAGGCCCTGGCCTTCGCCGTCTCCCTGGCGCGACGCATCGCCGGCGATGCCCTCGACACCCAGCCGCTCGCGGCCATCGGCGACGCGGCCCGCACGGCCCTGCAGCACCTGCGCGGCGTGCCGCATCTGGTGGTGCGCGTGAACGACAGGCTGGTGGACGAGGCCGAGGCGCTGGTGAAGAGCCTCGCCCGCGAGCGCGGCTTCGAGGGTCGTCTCATCGTCCTCGGCGAGCCCGACCTCGCCCCCGGCGATGCCCGGATGGAATGGGCCGATGGCGGGGTCGTGCGCGACCGCGCCCGTATCGAGGCCGCCGTGCTCGAAGCCATCGGCCACCCTCTCGACTCCTGATCCGTCGCCGCTCGACCCCGCAACGCCTTCGATTTTGAAAGCCCGTGATGTCCGACAATTTCAGCCTGCCGCAGCTCAATGGCATCGACTCGTCCTTCGACGGGCTCGGCTCCGAATCGATCCGCGAGGCGCCCACGACCCCCAAGAGCGCCTCCGACCTCGAACAGGTCTTCGACGTCCCCGTGGTGGTCTCGGCCGTGCTCGGCTCGTCGCGCATGCCCATCGGCGACCTGCTGCGGCTGCAGGCGGGCGCGGTGCTGGAACTCGACCGGAAGGTCGGCGAGGCGATCGACATCTTCGTCAACAACCGCCTCGTCGCCCGCGGCGAGGTCGTCCTCGTCGAGGAGCGCCTCGGGGTGACGATGACCGAGATCATCAAGAGCGACCACTGATCCCGCCCGCCGCGCTGCTGCGCGAGGCTCCACCGACACAGGATACTAGACCATGCGGCTCCTCATCATCGGACGCTTGAGCGGCGAACTCGTCACCGCCTCCAAGATCGCCATGAACCGCGGCGCGGCCGTGACCCATGCGGACGGGGTGCCGCAGGGCCTCGCCGTGCTGCGCGCCAAGGGCGCCGACCTCGTCATGATCGATGTGGGCCAGCCGATCCGCGAACTCGTGACCGCGCTTTCCGACGAGCGCATCCGCACCCCGGTGGTCGCCTGCGGCGTCGCCACCGATGCCAAGGCGGCGGTGGCCGCGATCCAGGCCGGCGCCCGCGAGTACATCCCCCTGCCGCCCGATCCCGAACTGATCGCCGCCGTGCTGCAGGCGGTCTCCGAGGACGGGCGCGCCTTCGTCTGGCGCGACGCCTCCATGGAGCGGGTGGTGAAGCTCGCCGAGCAGGTGGCGCGGTCGGAGGCCTCGGTGCTGATCACCGGCGAGAGCGGCACCGGCAAGGAGGTGCTGGCCCGCCACGTCCATGTGAAGTCCACCCGCTCGAGCCGGCCCTTCGTTTCGGTCAACTGCGCCGCGATCCCGGAAGCTTTGCTCGAATCCGAACTGTTCGGCCACGAGAAGGGGGCCTTCACCGGCGCCGTCGCCCGCCGGATCGGCCGGTTCGAAGAGGCCAATGGCGGCACGCTGCTCCTCGACGAAATCTCCGAGATGGATGTCCGCCTCCAGTCGAAGCTGCTGCGCGCCCTGCAGGAACGGGTGATCGACCGGGTCGGCGGCACCGCTCCCGTGAAGGTCGACATCCGGGTGCTCGCCACCTCCAACCGCAATCTCATCGACGAGGTCCGCAAGGGCACCTTCCGCGAGGATCTGTTCTACCGCCTCAACGTGGTGCACCTGCGCCTGCCGCCGCTGCGCGAGCGCCCGGCCGACATCCTCGAACTCGCCACCCATTTCGCCAAGAAATACGCCGAGGTGAACGGCGTTCCGGTCCGGTCCTTGAGCCGCGAGGCGCAGGCCATCATCCGCGAGAATCCGTGGCGCGGGAACGTGCGCGAACTCGAGAACACCCTCCACAGGGCGGTCCTGCTGGCAACGGGGCCGGAAATCGACGCCGACGCGATCTCCACCCCGGAGGGCGAATCCTTCGCCCGCTCCGCCGGGCCGGTGGAGCGCGCCGCCCAGGTCGCCGAGGCCGCCACCCGCGGTCTCGTGGGACGGACGGTGGCGCAGGTGGAATGCGAGCTGATCCTCGACACGCTCGACCATTGCCTCGGCAACCGCACCCATGCGGCCAAGATCCTCGGTATCTCGATCCGGACCCTGCGCAACAAGCTCAACGAATATGTCGATGCCGGCATCAGCGTCGCCGAGCCCGGCAGCGTCCGGGCGGTGGCGGCCTACGGCTGAGGGGTGCGGGCCGGCCGGGCCCCTCCCCCCTTTGACTTAGGAGTGGCCCGGATGGCGTCCCGGTCCCCGGCCCGCCGGACACGGAACGGGCACCCGGATTTGGCAAAACACGAGAAGGACACGACCGTTCGCACGGCGAAGTCCGGCTATTCGGACATCGTCCTGGTCTGCGCGAAATGCACCAAGCGTGTCGGCCTGAAGAAGGACGAGATCCGCGGGCGACTCAAGCGGGAGGTGAAAAGGCGCGGCCTCGGCGGGATGACCCGCGTGGTGTCCACAGGCTGCCTCGGCCCCTGCCCGAAGCGGTTCGTGGCGGTGGCGACCTCCTTCAGCCTGTCGCGCAACCGCATCGTCCTGATCGACCCGGAGGGCAATGCCGAGCAGGCCCTCGACACGGTCTATCCGCCCGCCCGCCGGTCCGAGTGAGGCGGTCTCCGATTTCAGCCCCAATGCCACGATAGGATCGGTCCGAGTTCGATTGTGCGTGACAGGCGGAGCGCCGGATGCGCTGTCCCTTCGATGTGTCGCAGATCGTCATCGCAGAACCGGGGTCCATGTCTGCGAAACCCGCATTGAGAGGATCGTCTCCGTTGGCGCTCGTCCATTTCAGAAGTCCGGCCCTTTGACCCGCCGCGTCGTGGCGCCTCCGCCCGCCCGAGCGGGCCTCGGAAGACAGGCCCTGCGCTACCTGCCCGTCCTGGGGACGGTGCTGGGCCTCGGCCTCGCGATCTGGCTGGTGGCGACCCACGATCTCGCCTCGGTGACGGATGCCTTCGGACGGATCGGAATCGTCGGGCTCGCCGGCATCGTGCTGATGCGCGTCGCCGTCCTGTCCCTCTGTGGTCTCGCCTGGGAGCGGGTGCTGCACCGGCTCTCCACCACCGCCGAGGCGGGTGCTTTCCTCATCCTTCGCTTCGTGCGTGACGGTATCAACGTGCTCCTCCCGGTGGCCTCCGTCGGGGGCGACGTCGTCGGTGGGCGCCTCCTCACTTTCTGGGGCGTGCCGGGCACGTTCGCTGCGGCCTCGATCCTGGTGGACATGCTGATCCAGGTCGGTACGCAGGCCCTGTTCGTGCTCATCGGCGTCGCGCTACTGATGCAGATGGAAGGCGAGTCCGCCGCGTCCCTCGCGGCCTGGGCCCTGCGGGCGCTCGGCGTCACCGCCATCGTGCTCACCGCCTTCTTCCTGTTCCAGCGCAGCCCGCTCATGCGCGGCGTCGAGCGCCGCGTCGCCGAACTCGGCCGGCGCTTCCTGCGCGACCAGGACGAGGCGGCGGCGGACTCGGCGACCGGCGACGCGGGTGTGCATGGCGCCCTCGATACGGTCTGGGCTCCGAAGCGCTGGCCCCTGCTGTTCCAGGGCATCGTCCTCCACCTCCTCGCCTGGATGCTCGGCGCCGTGGAGATCTGGATCGCGCTGACCTGCATGGGCGTGGAGGGCGTGGGCCTCGCCGAAGTCGTCATCATCGAGGCCCTGAGCCAGGCCATCAAATCGGCGGCCTTCCCGGTGCCGAGCGGATTAGGGGTTCAGGAAGGCGGGTTCGTCCTCGTGGGCGGCCTGTTCGGCATCGATCCCGGCACCGCCATCGCCCTGTCGCTGGCCAAGCGTGTGCCGGACGTGGTGCTCGGCCTGCCCTCCCTGATCCTGTGGCAGACCCTCGAGGCCCGCCGGGCGACGGTGATGGCTCCTCCGCGGGGGTAGGTCGTCGTCGCCGAGAGGCCGGCGATTTGGTCCCGTCTAGAAGCCGGGGCTTACCGTCTACAGGGACGCTTCATGCGAGCGGAGAACATCGACGGTCGAGGTCAGTCCGACAGCCTCCATATCGAGAAGCAACTGCCCTGCGTTTTTCCCTGGTCGGCGCAGACGCAGGCGAAGCTGCCGCACGGCATCGACCGCCTTGCCCTCATCGAGAGCGATGGTGTCGACGATGAAGGCGTCGGCCGTTCGCGCTTCAAGATTCAACGGACCGAGAACCGACGCCGGACAATGCTTGATGTTGTCCGTGACAATGGTCGCTGCCTGGGTTTTCAGGGCCGCCGCGACGACATGGGCATCCCCCGCGTCCGGCAGCCCTTCGCAGGCACCGAGAAAGCGGGTGAAGTCGGAGACCATCGCATCGTCGAAGGCGGTTTCCATGCAGAGCCGCGCCCGGCGAGCCCGCTCCTCGCTATCGGCGACACTCCTCTTCGCCAGGATGTCCGAAATCGCGCGTTCGGTCTCATCCAGAATCGGTATCGACCACCGCAGGCGAAAGAATTCTCGTTCCGCTAGGGTCAGAAGCAGGTTTCGCTTGAGGGCACCCGCGAGCACGCAGGCATCGACGAGCGCGGTGAAGCGGTTGGCGAACACCGCCTACAGGAACTCGCCATCGAGGGCGGCGAGGTCCGAGAGCGCCTGGCTCCGGGTTCCGTCCCGGACATCCTTGTACGCGAACAGGTCTTCGGCCTTGATCCTGCGATGGCGCCCGACCGTGATGTGAGCGATCTCGCCCCGCTCCAGTAGCGATACGAGATAGGGGCGCGACACGTTGAGGATATCTGCGGCCTGCTGCGTCGTGAGCATCTGGGTCACCGGAACGAGCGTCACCGCGTCGCCCCGGCCGATATGGCGGAGCAGATCGATCAGAAGGTTCGAGATGGCCGGAGTGAGCGTGATCTCAGCAGATTCCTTGCAAGCGTCGTCGAACACGCGCAGTTTCGTCTGCTCGGATGATTGAGTGGCCAGGAGGCGGCGCAGGGTGTTGGCGGTCTTGCGCTCGCCGTCCGACGGTAGCCGGCCGCCGAGGCCCTGAGCGGAGGCGCGCGGTGTCATCGTGAGCCGACTCCCTTGGATCGTTCCTGCGATATATCTACAACAAACGAAACCAGCGCAACAAGCGAAATGCCGTCCGTCGTGGCGCGTTCGCGATGACGCCCGGGCGATACAGGACGAGATCGCCGTTATCGAGCCGCGCCTCCGCCCTACGGCTCGGGCTTGACCTCGCAGAAGCGGAGGTTGTTCCCGAAAGGGTCGGTCACCGTCATCACCAGCCCCCAGGGCAGGCTTTCTATGCTCGGCTTGGCATGGACATAGTTTCGGGCGGTGAGTTCCGCCTGGAAGACGTAAATGCCCGCCATGCGCACGAAGGTCGTGGAGCCCGGCGTCGCATCGCCGTGATGGCCGCTGAGATGCAGGACGAGGCCGGCGCGCGAGACCTGGGCGTAGAGCGGAAAGTCGTCGCCGAAGCGATGCTCCCAATCGAGGCTGAAGCCGAGGAAGTCGACATAGAACTCGCGCGCCTTCGCTTCGTCGAAGATGCGCAGGACCGGGCAGGTCTGGTCGAAGCGGATGGTCCGGTCGGGTGTCGACATCGGGCTCGGCTTCTCAGGCGATCCTGTCGGGCTCGGCCAGAAGCCCGTCGACGAAATCCGACAGGCCGGTGTTGCGGACGCGCTTGAGGCGCTCGGCGACGAGGATGCCCTGGAGCTTGGCGAAGGCGTCGTTCAGGTCGTCGTTGACGAGGACGTAATCGTACTCGTTCCAGCGCTGGATCTCGACGCGGGAATTGGCGAGGCGCTTTTCGATGGTCTCGGGCGAATCCTCGGCCCGGCGTTCGAGGCGGTGGCGCAACTCGGCGAGGCTCGGTGGCAGGATGAACACCGTCACCACGTCCTCGGCGAGCTTCGCCCGCACCTGCCGCGTGCCCTGGTAGTCGATGTCGAAGATCATGTCCCGGCCTGCACCGAGCACCTTCTCCACCGGGCGGCGCGGCGTGCCGTAGAAATTGCCGTGGACTTCCGCCCATTCGAGGAGGTTGTCGGCGCCGCGCAGGGCGTCGAACGCCTCGCGGTCGATGAAATTGTAGTGCTTGCCGTCGATCTCGGAGGGCCGGCGCTGTCGCGTCGTCACCGAGATCGAGAGGTCGAGCCCCCACTTCGGGTCGCTGGCGACCGCGCGCGTCAGCGTGGTCTTCCCCGCTCCCGAGGGCGAGGACAGGATGAGGATGAACCCGCGCCGCCCGATCGTCGTGGCCTGCATGTCCGAAAAACCTACTCGACGTTCTGAACCTGCTCGCGGAATTGCTCCACCACGGCCTTCAAGTCGAGTCCGATCCGCGACAACGCGATGTCTCCGGCCTTCGCACAGAGGGTATTCGCCTCGCGGCCGAGCTCCTGGGCCAGGAAATCGAGCTTGCGGCCGATGGCGCCGCCCTTGGCCAGCAACTCGCCGACGCTGTCGAGATGGGCGCTCAAGCGGTCGAGCTCCTCGCGCACGTCGGCTTTCGCGGCGATGAGGACGGCCTCCTGGTGCAGGCGGTCGGGATCGAGCCCGCCGGCTTCCATCAGGACGGCGATGCTCGCGGACAACCGCGCCTTCACAGCCTCGGGCTGGCGGCCGGGGCAGGCCTCGGCGGCTTGGCGGAGGCGGGACATGGCGACGAGCTGCCCCTCGATGATCGCGCGCAGCTGGCGCCCCTCGGCGCGGCGCGCCTCCACGAGGTCGGCCAC
>NZ_VRVC01000103.1:0-18354 GCF_008040005.1 Methylobacterium sp. WL19 | reverse complement strand
CCCACTGGATCGCCGCCCGGTCGAAGCCGAACTTCTTCTGGATGTCGGGGACGAAGAACGTCCAGCCGTATTGCAGGTTGGCGATCATCACCATGCAGATCACGCCGATCACCAGCTGACCCCAGCGGTATCCATCGGATACTCGCCCGGTCGTTGTTTCCGCCCTCGTCATCGCGTCCTCCACGTTGTTCTATTGTGCATCATTCGAGGCATTGGAGCCGGTTGACCGGCATCCGATCCAAGAGAAAGCCGGCCATTGGCGCTGCCGACATTCTGGTATGTGGAATACCAGCCTCTCTCGGACGTGTCGGCTCGTCAAGAGCGAGATACAGAAAAATCGATTCCGCAACGCAGCAAACAGGGATTATTTTCAAGATGTCATCAAATCGAACAAAGTTCGATGTGAGCCATGCAATAGAAACAACACTAATGGTCGAACACCAATTCGCCATGCTCGTTCGTGCATATTACGTTACACGCGAACGGAAACCGCCCGGATCTCAAATCTGAGACAGGCAGACACGTCATTAGCTGGAAACGACGATCCGTGCGGTGGGTCAGTCCGTACGCCTGGATCCTGCCCCTGGGGATTCCCCACGCCACGGTCATCAGGCGACACCCATCGGTGGAATCGAGGGTGGCGCTCTTCCCGGTCCAGGCACCGGCACCATAGTTCTATTTCTTCCGTTGACAATAGGTATTCTGCATACCAGAGTCTTCCTCCAACAAGCGATCCCTGAGGGAGGCGACGCCATGGAAGCCAGCCAGTGGACCGGCAATGGCGCGGCCCGACTCCAGTATATCCGCATGGATCGGTCGGCGAGGGACGCATTGCGGTTGCTGCGCAGTCCTGGAGTCGAGGCCCTCGTCGTGATCGACGGTGATCGTCCGACAGATGGAGCCATCATCGGGATCGTCACCGAGCGTGAGATCTTCCGCGCCATGGCGGCGCGCGGTCTCGAAGCGCTGGACAACCTCGTTTGGATGCTGGCGAAAGAGGATTTCACCTCCGTCGACGTAGGAATGTCCCGTGCCGACAGGCTGAAGCAGTTCTGCGCCCACAAAACCGATCATCTCGCGGTGACGGATGGTTTCGTCCTCACAGAGGTCCAGAGCATCTGGAACTGCGTCGATGAGATGTCCGCAGGCGGTGGACCGGCCGAGGCCGGAGCATGAACGCGTATTCAGTGCCGGGATCGTAACCAACCCACAATTGTAGCCCCTGGTGCCGCAGACTAGGTTATGCGCAATCGATCTTCGCATTGTAGTATTGCAGCGCAAAACAAACGTATCGCAACCGCAGGACAAGATATCCTGCGCATGATCATTGACCCACACCCGTTTTGCATTCAAAATTTATCCAAGGTGCCCAGGCATTTCGGCCTTCGGACGAGGCGCGATTCAGACTGGGTATCGAGGCAGGGAGACGCTACGGGATCGTGCCGGTCGGCAACAGACCGGCCCTGCGCATCTCGTGGACAACAGGGTTAGCAGCGATGCGTTACTTGGCCATTCTTGAATGTCCCGTCATCTTCGGTGGTGAATCTCCCAATGGGATGACCAGCATGGACATGTGTCCCTCGGCTGGCATCACACGCGGTCTTATCAGCCGACATGTTAAAGTGATCGATTCCAGGGTCATCGCCGTCTGTATCTGGCAGAGCGAGTTCTGCGCCAAGCTGTTCTTCGACGCGGATTGGTACGAGAAGGCGGGAGTCCTCTGGGGGGACCGCTATCAGCTGCGTCTCGAGGCCATTGACGAGGCAGCTGTCGCGTAAGTTCAGGCGAGCTGGATTTCTTGACGACGACGCCCGGCCGCCAGCGAAGGTGCTGAATCTCGGAGCGGTCGGTGATGTCCATCCCGGAGAGCAGAATCGCGGATCTGGCTGAGCCAAGGCCACGGGAAGAATACGGCCCTTGGAATCCGGGTCTCGAATCGAACCTGCCCAGGGCGTTCCTCGCCCTGGAGACGATCTACCGGCCCGACAATGTCGAGACCACCCTCGCGGACGCTCGCGAGATGATGGACGTTAGCGGGCTTCCGCTGATGCAACTGGTCCGGTTCCGGGCAGAGCGCCTCGTCGTCCACGAAGTTCTCATCCGTGTCATGGCCGACCTGTCGGTTCCGGTCGGCCGGACCTATGGCGATCTCGGAGTGAATTTCCGCGCCATGGTCGGCACCATCCTGCGCGACGGAATCGCGTCCCATGAGGATGAGATCTCCGACCTGCTCGACCGCGTTCGAAGCGATGCGACGCAGATCCTCGAGCGGGAACTCTCCGCGATGTTCCTGTCGAAAGGTCCGGAGAAACCGGTCAGGACACGGGCGTCCTTGTGGCAGACGATCCTCGGCTCGTCCGGACATGCAGGGTGCCGGGGGGAAACTCTCACACCGGAGCAGTCTGCACTCCTGCATCTCGACGCATGGCAAGCCCGATGTGCGGCAGCGCCTGAACCCATCGAGGCGGCGGCCTGCACGGCATTGCGTCAGGTGGTGACGAGTATCGTCAGCCGGCGCGGTTTCCTTATCCGCGACAAGGCACTTCTCTCACGTCTCGCCTGCACGCTCGTTTCGAACCAGCATGGCAGCACGCGGATCGGACAGCTGATCGAGCCATGGGTTCGCGATGTCGTCGCCAGCCAAAGCTACCATGTGTTGAAGGCCCAGATCCGGCCGGTAGTCATGAACGTCAAGGGTGCCTCGGCATCGGGCAAGAGCACGATCCGGCCCTATCAGCGGGCGCTTGCCGGGCGGCTCGGGCTCGATGAATCGGATTTCGCGGTGATCACGCCCGACGTCTGGCGCAAGTTCCTGCTCGATTACGACAGCCTCGGCCCGGCCCGGCGCTATGCCGGGACCCTGACAGGGCGAGAGGTCGAAATCATCGATCGCAAGCTCGACCGGCATATGGCGGTGAAGGCCGCCGAAGGCCGCATCTCGCATCTCCTCATCGACCGGTTTCGTTTCGACAGCTTCACCGTCGATGCCGGCGCCGAGAGCGGCAGCCAGCTCCTCACCCGCTTCGGTCACAGCGTCTACATGCAGTTCATGATCACGCCGCCGGAGGCGACGGTGGAGCGGGCTTGGAAGCGCGGCGAGCAGTTCGGCCGCTACAAGGCGGTGGAGGATCTGCTCGCCCACAATGTCGAAGCCTATACCGGCATGCCGCGCCTGTTTTTCACCTGGGCGCTGAGAACGGACAAGCAGGTCCATTTCGAGTTCCTCGACAACAGCGTGCCGGAGGGTGAGCGGCCGAGAACGGTTGCCTTCGGCATCAACGGCGCGATGACCATCCTCGACCTGAAATTCATTTTCGATATCGATAGGTACCGCAAGATCGATGTCTCCGCGCGGTCGGCCGACGAGGTCTATGCCGCCGCCGGCTCGATGGAAGCTCAACAGAACATGAGCTTCCTGCGCGATTGCGTTCGCCGGATGACGACGATCCGATTCGCCGATCACGGAACGGGGCGGGTCTATGCGCGGCTCGAAAGCAGCCGCCTGTCCCATCTCTCCGCGGACGCCGTCTCACGCGCGGCCGAGGACCCTGACCTGCACGCGGCCTTGGCCCTTATGGGCGTAGCGGACCAGTGTCCGGCCATCGCGGAACCAAGAGAATGGCTTCGACCGGAGGACACCCACACGCTGGGCCGATGGGGCGACGCGGCCAGGTCCTGACTGTCGGCCGGCGAATGCCTCTCAGTCCCGCGATCACATGAGAAAGTGCCTTTCGCGGATGCGCCCGACGCCGGCTCCCGGCGGCAACCAACTTCAGCATGCGTCTGAGACATGCCTGGTCGAAGGAATGTGATATATCAGTTTGCGCCGCACCATGGCATCACGATGTTGCAACGCGCCATCGGGAGCCCACCATGCTCGTCACCATCTTCGCCGCCGTTCTCTGCATGATCGCTCTTCAGGTCGTTCTCGTGGTGAAAGCCGCCGATCTCCTGTCGGTGCGCCCTGACAAGACCGGTTCCGAGAGCCGCGATTATGTGGGCGGTTCGGCCGGACGCTTCACCGGCATTGCCTGATCGACTGCCCCTGAACGAAAGAGCGCGGCATCGGACCCGAGGCCGACACCGCGCTGAGTCGGGAGGAGTTTCACGTCGTGCACGCGAGTCGGGATGTTGAGACAATCGGCTCGCGCTTCGTTCAGGAGCGGATCATTCGGCGGCGATCCTCTGGACTGCGCCGATCGCCCCTGATTCCGAGATCTTGAGCCGGTCGTTCTCGGAATAGCCGAGGACGTCGCGCAGGATCTCGTCGGTATGCTCGCCCAGTAAGGGCGAGCGCTTGACCTCGACCTGACTCGCCGAAAGTCGGATCGGGTTTCCCACGGTCAAGTATTTCCCGCGCTCCGGATGGTCGACCTCGACCACCGTGCCGGACTTCCGCAGCGACTCGTCCTCCGCGATCTCCTTCATCGAAAGGATCGGGCCGCAGGGGACGTGCAGCGCGTTAAGCGTTTCCATCGCCTCGAACTTGGTCTTCGACATCGTCCAGGCTTCGACCCGCGTGAAGATTTCGTTCAGATGCGGCAGGCGCGCTTTCGGCGTCGCGTAATCGGGATGGGTCTTCCAGGTCGGCTCGCCGATGACGTCGCAGATCGGCTCCCAGACCGCGCCTTGTGCGATGAAGTAAATGTAGGCGTTGGGATCGGTCTCCCATCCCTTGCACTTCAGGATGCGACCCGGCTGGCCGCCACCGGAATCGTTACCCGCGCGCGGCACGGAATCGCCGAAACCGATCCCCTCCCCGTACTGGCTGTATTCCTCGAGCGGCCCGCGCTCCAGCCGCTGCTGGTCGCGCAGCTTGACCCGGCAGAGGTTGAGGACGCCATCCTGCATGGCGCAATCGACCTTCTGTCCAAGGCCCGAATGGGTCCGCTGGTAAAGCGCCGTGACGATGCCGAGGGCCAGATGAAGGCCGGTGCCGGAATCTCCGATCTGAGCGCCGGACACCATCGGGATATCGGTGCGGAACCCCGTGGTGGAGGCCGCACCTCCCACGCATTGGGCGACGTTCTCGTAGACCTTACAATTCTCGTAAGCACCCGGTCCGAACCCCTTGACCGAGGCGAGGATCATGCGGGGGTTGGCTTGGTGGATCGCCTCCCAAGTCAGACCCATCCGGGCGAGAGCGCCGGGCGCGAAGTTCTCCACGAGAACATCGCACTCCTTCACCAGACGCCACATCACCTCGATCCCCTTGGGGTTCTTGGTGTCGAGGGTGATCGACCGCTTGTTGTGGTTCAGCATCGTGAAATAGAGGCTGTCCACATCGGGAATGTCCTGAAGCTGCTGGCGTGTCGCGTCGCCAACGCCCGGACGCTCGACCTTGATCACGTCCGCGCCGAACCAGGCCAGGAGCTGGGTACAGGTCGGGCCGGATTGGACATGGGTGAAGTCGAGGATCTTCACGCCTTCGAGGGCATTCATAGGACTCTTCCGCGTTGAAGGGCGTTCGGCGGATATGGGCGCCGGCCGCTCCTGCATCGCTGACGCGGGAGCGGCCGGACGGACCGACGGCCTACTTCTTCTTTTTCACTGCGCTTTGCGGGTTGAGGCTGCCGATATTGCCGCTCTCGGTGCCGGCCTGGGGGTCGATCACTGCGTTGATGAGCGTCGGGCGACCCGAATCCATGGCTGCGTTGACGGCCTGGGAGAGCTCGTCCGGCGTCGTCGCGTTGGCGCCCACGCCGCCGAAGGCCTCCATCATTTTATCGTAACGGGAATCCCGGACGAAGACCGTCGTTCCCGGATCGCGGCCGGTCGGGTCCGTATCGGTGCCGCGATAGATGCCGTTGTTGTTGAACACGACGATGCAGACCGGCAGGTTGTAACGGCAGATGGTCTCCACCTCCATGCCGGAGAAGCCGAAGGCGCTGTCGCCCTCGACGGCGAGGACGGGCTTGCCCGTTTCCACGGCGGCGGCGATGGCGAAGCCCATGCCGATCCCCATGATGCCCCAGGTGCCGACATCGAGACGCTTGCGCGGCTGGTACATGTCGATGATGCCACGCGCCAGATCGAGGGTGTTGGCGCCCTCGTTGACCAGGATCGCGTCGGGCCGCTCGGCGATGATGGTCTTCAGTGCGCCGAGCGCGCCGTGGAAGTCCATCGGCGTCGAGTTCTTGCGCAGCTTCGACGCCATTTTGCCGAGGTTCTCCTCCTTCTTGGCGGAGATGGCATCGGTCCAGGATGTCGGCGGGGCCTGCCAGTCTCCCTTCATGCCGTCGAGGAGCGCTGAGACGCAGGAGCCGATATCACCGACGATGGGGGCCACGATCTCGACATTGGAGTCCATCTCTTTCGGCTCGATGTCGATCTGGATGAACTTCTTGGAGCCGGGGGCGCCCCAGGTCTTGCCCTTGCCGTGGGAGAGCAGCCAGTTGAGGCGCGCGCCCACCAGCAGGACGACGTCGGCCTCCTTGAGGACGAGCGAACGGGCGGCACCCGCCGATTGCGGATGGGTGTCGGGCAGGAGGCCCTTGGCCATGCTCATGGGCACGTAGGGGATGCCACTGGTTTCCACGAGAGCCCGGACCTCGTCATCGGCCTGCGCATAAGCCGCGCCCTTGCCGAGAACGATGAGGGGGCGTTTGGCGCTCTTCAGGACATCGAGTGCGCGCTTGATCGCGGAGGGGGCCGGCAGCTGGGCCGGGGCCGCATCGATGACCTTGACCAGGGATTTGGCGCCGGCCTCGGCCTCCATCACCTGGCTGAACAGTTTGGCGGGCAGATCGAGATAGACACCGCCGGGTCGGCCGGACACAGCCGCACGGATGGCACGGGCGACGGCGATGCCGATATCGGCGGCATGAAGCACGCGGAAGGCCGCTTTGCAGAGGGGCTTGGCGATGGCGAGCTGGTCCATCTCTTCGTAATCGCCCTGCTGCAGGTCGACGATCTCGCGCTCGGACGAGCCGGAGATGAGGATCATCGGGAAGCAATTGGTGGTGGCGTTGGCGAGCGCCGTCAGACCGTTGAGGAAGCCGGGGGCCGAAACCGTGAGGCAGATGCCGGGCTTCTTCGTGAGGAAGCCCGCGATGGCGGCCGCATTGCCGGCATGCTGCTCATGGCGGAAGGAGATGACACGCATGCCCGCAGCCTGGGCGAGACGACCGAGATCGGTGATCGGAATACCGGGCACACCGTAGATCGTATGAATATCGTTGAGCTTCAACGCATCGATGACGAGATGAAAGCCATCGGTGAGCTCAGGCTCCGCCGAAACGTCGACATCGATTCTCTGGGCCAAAGCGGACATCGTGTTCTCTCCCTGGTTCTTTGCTGTTTTGTTATGATTTGTGACCCGCTGGGCAGGCGAGCCGATGAGGTGACGTCCCCATCGTGGGGCGGCGGGGGCGTCCACGGCCGCACGTCTCGGCGAACCCGTATTTTTCTTAAGTCAGACCGAAAAAATTATGACCTCCTCAAGCAAACAGTTCATGCTTATCTTGAAGACCGTCCCTAAACCTCTCGACCGAAGGGCTACGGAACGTAATGCGTTATAGTGCGTGTCCCTACGTCGACAGCGTGCTAGGATGCCACCGCCAATCCGCCGAAGCCTCATCACGATCGCGCTCAGGCCGCCTTACAGTCGGAGCACCCTCCGCATCTCTCGACAATTGGTGGCATACCAAATACCAACTGTCAAACGATTTTGCATGATCTTGCCGGTTTGGTCGGGCTTCAGCGAATTCGCGGCACTGAAACGAACGAGACGATGGCGAGTGCGGCATCGACGCGGCTCCAACGACCGAATGCATGTCCTCCGGATTGCTAGGACAAGAGATGCCACTATTCTTGTGTTGAAGGATTTCTTTGCCCCGAAGCGTTCCTTGTATTTCGAACGCGGGTTTGGCATGCTTCACACCAAGTGTGCTCGATCCTGTGTGCGAGTTGAAATCATTCTAGGTGTCGAAAATGGTTAAGACGGATACGTTTCAAGTAAAGCCCATCGTTGCGACTTCGAGCTTGCGTGCATTGGCCTACGACGCGCTCAAGGAAGCAATCACGAATATGAACATCTATAATCAGCGCGAGGAGGTGAGGCTCGACGAGAGGAAGCTGTCTCTCAACCTGGGAGTGAGCCGCACCCCGGTGCGCGAAGCGCTGACGGTACTCGAGCAGGAAGGTTTCGTACGGTTCGAGGCCCGGCGCGGCGTCTTCGTGATCAAGAAGTCGAAGAAGGAGATCGTCAGCATGATCCAGGCCTGGTCGGCCCTGGAGAGCATGGCCGCTCGCCTCGCGTGCGAGCGAGCCACAGACGAGCAGTTACACTGCCTGCGCGAGCATTTCCCGGAATTTTACGAGGGTCGTCCGTCGGATCATCTCGACGAGTATTCGGAAGCCAATATCCGCTTCCACCAGAAGATCATTTCGCTGGGCCAGTGCGACGTCATCAAGGACATCACCAGCAATCTGCTCATGCACGTTCGCGGCATCCGCAACACGGCCATGCGTCAGGGCGACCGTGCCGCCAACTCGATCAAGGAACACGTGGCGATCATCAAGGCGCTCGAGGCGCGCGACGCGGAACTTGCCGAACGCCTGGTGCGTGAGCACGGCCTCGGGCTCGCCAGCCATGTGGAGAAGTACGGCGACTATCTCGACTGAGCGGCATCGTCGCCGGTTTCCGGTCGCTGCGACCGCCAATGTCGGCGAACGAGACGAAACAGCCGGCTTCGGTCGGATCGAAGCGTCTGTATCGGCTCGCCGATCCGTCGCAGTGATCGAAACGAATCCCCGATTCTCCGGCGAAGCCATCGACCGGTGGCACCGTCGCTATTGAACCACCACGCCGAGGCGATCGGCCCTCGCGGTGGGATGTCGTCGGGATGGAGCGGACTTGCGAGGCGCGAACCGCCAGCCGGGCTCCGGCGCCGGGATGCCGGCGAATGTCCGCCCAGGAACAAACTCTACCACCGCGTTAACGGAACCCTTGCAGAACACTTCCAGAACGTCTACCGTGTTCGTGTTTTGTTTCAGCGGCGTTAGTCGCGGCCATTGGCTTCAGTGGAAGAGTGATCTGTATGTTGACGCGTAAGCAGCTGGATCTTCTCCAATTCATTCAGCAACGGATGCAGGGGAGTGGTGTCCCGCCCTCGTTCGACGAGATGAAGGATGCGCTCGATCTCAAGTCGAAATCGGGTATACACCGGCTGATCACGGCCCTCGAAGAGCGCGGGTTCCTGCGGCGCCTGCCGAATAGGGCCAGGGCGATCGAGGTGATCCGGATGCCCGAAAGCCTGACCGGCGCCCCCGCGCCGAAGCCGGCTCCCGCCGGCGAAGTCCGCCGCTTTACGCCCAGCGTCGTCGAGGGCGGACGGTCCAAGGCGACGCCATCCATGCGCCCGCCTACGACCCAGGCTCAGGACGAGAGCGGACGGGCCATCACCATCCCGGTCATGGGTCGGATCGCGGCCGGTACGCCGATCTCGGCGATCCAGAACCAAAGTCACTCGGTCACGCTGTCTCCCGACTTCCTATCGGGGGGCGAGCATTATGCCCTCGAGGTGCGCGGCGATTCGATGATCGAAGCGGGTATTCTCGACGGCGATCTGGTGGTGATCAAGAAGCAGGACACCGCGAATACGGGAGACATCATCGTGGCCCTCATCGACGATGAGGAAGCCACTCTGAAACGCCTGCGTCGTCGCGGTTCCTCCATCGCCCTGGAGGCCGCCAACCCCGCCTATGAGACGAGGGTGCTGGGTCCCGACCGTGTACAGATCCAGGGTCGCCTGGTCAGCCTCGTCCGCCGCTACTGAGGCCGGTCCGAGGGTGTGTCCGGCAATGGATCGCCTTCGTCGATCTCGGGATCCTGTAGTTTCGCGGTCTCGGCCGGTGTCGAGGGCACAGGCGAGGCCTCGGCCATGACCCGCCGCCACGGAGGCCGGACGTTCGGCGAGCGTGCCGATGTCGCGACAGGACCGTCCGGCCCGAAGCGAACTGCTGTCGCCCCCCGCTCCGCCAGGAACGCCCGATCGACGATGAGGCCGGCGCGGCATCCTTTGGGAGCGTCGCGGCGGGCTATGATGATGCTTGCCCTCTCACAATCCTCGGTAAAGGCTCGCTTGTCCTTGACGAGCGCCACGATGCGCCGTGTCTCCGTCCCTGCGGTGCAGCCGACCGCATCGCAACGGCCTTTCGTGGAGACGGATACGGCACCGGCCTTCCGAGAATCGCCGTCCGCCTTGAGCCATTGTTCGAGGACGAAGGCGGGCGGGTTTCCGAGGATTGCGAGCCGGCCGTCTGGGTCGCGCAGGGCCGCGCCCCCACCCTCCCGGTCGATATAGAGGTCGTAGCGAGGTGGCGTGGCGGCGAGCGCGATGCCGAGGGCGGCCGGAGCGAGGCCGATCCAGCGCAGCCCCGACACGGGGAGCGTCAGCAGGAGCAGGGCGAGGGCCAGCAGGCAGAGGGCCGTGCTGCCATAGGCCGGCACGACGAGGGTGGCGTGGCCAAACCCGCTGATCCACCCGGAGATCGTGAGCATCCCCCGTACCGCGAGCCCCATCGCCCACCAGACCGGCTGATCGAGGGCAAAGGGATAGGCGAGGATTCCGAGCACCGCCGCCGGCATCAC
Source organism: Methylobacterium sp. WL19 (assembly GCF_008040005.1). NCBI lineage: Bacteria > Pseudomonadati > Pseudomonadota > Alphaproteobacteria > Hyphomicrobiales > Methylobacteriaceae > Methylobacterium > Methylobacterium sp. WL19. The sequence continues at coordinate 7,760 of NZ_VRVC01000103.1, read as the reverse complement.
CGCCAGAGATACGAGGGGCAAGGTCAGCGCGTTGCCGACGATGCCGAACGGCTGGACGGTCTGGAAATGATAGGTCGCGAACGGCGCCGTCGCGATCTGGGCGACCATGGTCGTCGCCAAGGTGCCGAGGACCGCGACGGTGAGGAACCGCCATGCGCGGGCCAAGAGACTGGCGCCTTCGCGTGGCGGCATCCAACGATTGAGCGTGCCCGCGCAGGCGATGAGGCCGGCCACCGCGCCGAAGGACATTTGGAAGCTCGGGCCGAGTAGCCCGTCGGGCTCGCGCGCGAGGGCGATCAGCGCGGCCAGGGCGAGGTTGCGCATGCTGAGCGCGGGACGATCTACGAGGATCGCGCCCAGCATCACGAGGGTCATGATGAGCGATCGCTCGGCGGCGATGTCCCAGCCCGAGAAGACGCAATAGGCGGTGACGCCGACCATGGCGAAACCGGCGGCGATCTTCTTGATCGGCCAGATGAGGGCGAGGCCCGGGACGAGGGCGAGGAGCGCGCGAACGAGCCAGAACACCACTCCGGCGGCGAGTACCATGTGGAGCCCGGAAATCGAGACGACGATTGGCAGGGTTGGCCGGCAACGTGTTATGGGGGGCCATCACGTCAGAAAGCCTGGACTTCGATGGGTCTACCCTCCGGCCTTCCCGCCGCACCCCCACCGGCGATCGCCTATTCCTACCTGCGCCTGAGCTCGAAACGCCAGGTCAGCAAGGGCGACGGCGAACGTTACCGCGACGGCTTCCAAAGGCAGATCGAGCTGCGCGACGCGTACCTCGCCGAGAACCCGCATCTCACGCTCGACACCCGCTTCAACCTGCATGACATCGGGGTCTCGGCCTACACCCGCGCGAACATCGCCGAGGGCGGCACGGGCAAGCTCAGGCTGTTCGTCAACGAGGTCGAGGCCGGCAGGATCGCCGCGGGGAGCTATCTCCTCGTGGAGTCCCTCGATCGCGTCTCGCGGGCCGAGATCAACATCGCGCAGGAACTCCTCCTGCGGCTGGTCAACAACGGGATCATCGTCAGGTCGATCATCGACAGGCAGACCTACCACGCCCGGTCCGACCCGATGCAGTTCATCATCTCGATCGTCTACCTGATGCGGGCTCACGACGAGTCGTTGATGAAGGCCGCGCGGCTGAGGGAGACCTGGGTCCGGAAACGGGCGAACATCGGCAAGCGCAAGCTCACCGCGAGGATCCCGTCGTGGCTTGAGGTCGACGGCGACGGCTTCAGGCCGCATGGGCATCGGAAGCGGATCGTCGAGCGGATCTTCTCCGAGCTCGCCGACGGGCAGGGGCGCGATGCGATCGCCCGGGGGCTCAACAGGGACGGGGAGCCGACCTGGGGCAAGGGCCGCGCATGGCACGGGGGCGTGATCCAGAAGATCACCGACACCCGGGCCGTCCTCGGCGAGTTCCGGCCCCACAGGTTGGAGTTCAGCATCAGGAACGGCATCAAGGTCGGCAAGCGCATCCCCGCCGGCGACGTGATCCCGGACTACTATCCGGCGGTGATCGACGAGGAGCTGTGGGACCGGGCCCGGCGCGTGGCCGACGCGCGTCGGCTGGGCACCACGCCGAACGCCGGCGGCCGGCAGGGCACGCGCATCTCGAACCTCTTCGGGATGGTGGCCGAGTGCGCGATGTGCGGCAAACCGATGAACTACCGCGACCGGGGACCCCGGTCGACGATCGTGCTCATCTGCTCGACGAGCCGGGCGGGCACCTGTGCGAACGACGTCCGCATCCCCTACCTGGAGACCGAGGACGCCGTGCTGACCTGGTTCGTGCAGGTCGACCTTTCCAAGGCCGACGCCGGCGAGATGCAGCGCCTGGAGCAATCGTTGCGGGATGCCATCGCCCGCCGGGACGGCCTCCAGGCCGAGGCCGAGACCCTGATGCGGGCCTTCGGTCGCGGCGACCGGTTCGCCGAGCCCGCGATCGACAGGATCCGCGGCGAGGTCGCCACCATCGAGAAGGGGATCTCGGAGACGTCCGCGACGCTGCTCACGCTGAGGGAGGCCGGCGGTTCGGACGGCAGGGAGCCCGCCATCGCCCTCATGCTGGACCTCGACCGCGCGAACGCGCCCGACGAGGAACGCTACGCTGCGCGCATCCGCGTCCGGCAGATGCTGCGCGACACCGTGACGTCGATGCGATGCCGGCAGGACGGGCACGTCGACATCGTGGCCATCGACGGATCGATGCACCGGTTCCGGGACGGGTACTGGCTGCACGAAGGCAGGTGGCACCCTTCCGGCCCCGGCCTGTTCGGTTTCTCGCGCAAGGTCTCGAAGAAGGTGGAGGCACGTCGGCGGGCATGGCTGGAAGCGGCCGTGGCCGCCTATGAGGATCCCTGACGGGTCCGGCCACCCGGGAGGTCGCGGGCGGCCCATGGTCCCAAGACGGGACCGTGGGCCGTGCCGCCTCGCCGGACCGCAGCGTGTCGGGGAAGGCCGCCGCGGCCTTGGGGATCAGCTGGAAAGGCCGGGGACCCCTTCCAGGGTCTCGACACGCCAGTGGACCGGTCGGCCGGCCTCCGAGTGGCGCAGGGCCTCGTCGAGGACCTCCACGTCCGTGCGCCCGTGAAGGAGCACGGCGAGACAGGTCGCGTTCCGGTCCGACGGCCGCGCGAACGTCGTCAGGACGTCCATCGCCATGCCACGCACCCGCCAGCGTCCGCCCTGGTCGCTCGGGGGCCTCAGGTCGATGTGCCTGTGGACGTAGTGGGAGCACGTGTTCTCGAACAGGCTGAACGCCCTCTGGCGGCTGAGGGCGTTCAGGTCGAAGTAGGGATAGGCCCGCGCATCGAGCACGACGGCCGGCTTGGCCTGACTGAAGACGCGGGCGAAAACCTCCCCGTGCAGGTCCGCCATCGGAAAGCAGATCACGCGCTGGACGGGGCGGAAATCGAAGAGGGACAGCTGCTCCTGATGCGCCCGCGACGCGACGGCGGGGGCCTCGTCACGGGCCGTCCCGGCCACGAGACGAAGGTGCGGATGGCTCATGCTGGGCGAATCCCGAGGTCCCGTTCGAGGTCGGTATAGCGTAGCTTGAAGAGGTCGGACGGGCCACCCCAGTCCGGTTCGCCCATGGCGAAATTCCCGGTCACCTTGTCCTTGTAGTCACGGTCCTTGAGGAACACCCTCGCGTACATCCGGGGCGCGACGCCGACGAAGGGCCTGAAGAGAACCTTCGGCCGGGGCTTCGCGGCCTCGCGCGGCGCCGCTCGCTCGCGCGGGGATTCATGCCGGAAACGGGACGGAGGTTCCCAATCCTCCGACACGGTGGTGATCGCGTCGCAATGCAGGTCGAGCGCCCGGCTCTTCGGGTAGGGCTCGATGTACTGGACCTCGTCGATCCCCGCCGAGACGATATGCCGGGCGCAGTAATGGCAGGGGAACGCGCTGACGAAGAGCCGCGTGCCGCGCGGCGAGACGCCCGTCCGGGCGGCGGAGAGGATCGCATCCATCTCGGCGTGGACGGCACGGCTGAACTCGATCAGGCCGCCGAGCCGCGTGCGCCGGAGCTCGGCGACGACCACGGACCTCTCCCGGCCCGCGAGCAGCATGGGGTACGCCACGAGCAACGCGTCGATGATGGCGTTCTGTTCCCGGTTGCTGCTGCAGTACCGGTCCGGCCTGAAGGCGCATCGCTCGTCGTCCCCGGGCTCGAAGGCCTCGCCGTAGACCCCTCCCCCGGCCTTCGGCACCTCGTTCGTCCCGGTCGCGACGACGTTGCCCTGCGCGTCGACCAGGGCCGCGCCGACCTGGCGCGAGAGGCACGCGCTCTTGAGCTGCGCCGAATGGGCCTGATGCATCGCCGTCTCGGCGACGTTCGGCCGGATGACCTCGCTCAGGGTCAGGAGCCGGACCAGGCGTCGGAGCGGCTCGTTCATGGCCGTGTTGTTCGGGTCGTCCTCGGCGTCCTTGGAATTGTCGACGAAGAAATCCGCCTCGTGGAACGTGTCCACGACGTGCTGGCCGTGCTTCTCGGGGGCGTCGGCATCGCGGTCCATGAAGGCGGAGATCGCCGCCTTCGTGGCCTGCGTCTGGCGATCGTCGAGGCTGTAGAGCTCCGTCCGCAGCCTCCGGCTTCGCTTCTCCGGGTCGCACACGACGCCGACGAGCGTGAACGCGTCCTGATAGAGACGGCGGAGGAGGTGCGCTTCCGCCGGGTGCCGCAGGGAGTCGATGATGTAGGCTCGGGGCCTGCCGTCGAGCTCGCCCTCCGGCTGGCCGCTCGCCTTGGCGCGGACCGCCCTGATCTCGCCGACCACGGCCCTTGCCACGGCCGCGTTGTCACGCGTGGCCAGGCGCATGGCATCGCCGTGGTCCTGCATGTCGACGATGCCTTCGAGGGTCTTGCGCGCCCCGTCGCCGGCGATCGCACGCCCCTCGGCGCGCCCCCACGCCTTTATGGCCGAGCTCGCCTTCACGACATGGACCTCGTGGCGGGAGGCGCCCGCCTCCTCCAGGAACTGCTTGATGATCTTCGCCGCCCGTCCGGCCCCGGCCCCGACGGGCCCGACCACGGCGATGAACAGCTCGTTTCCCCGCGACCGTCTCAGGACTTCCTGACTGGTCTCACCGGCGTGCCCGAGCTTCGCGGCCGCGGCCGGGCGAGCGACAACGACACCATCGACCATCTTGACCCGCCTCGCCGCCACCGAATTCGACCGGCACCGAAGGCGCTCGATGCAACCATACGTTCGGAGCCCATCGCCGATATACGCTTCCTCGACGAACGTACATGTCCCGAGGTGGACGGCGACAAACGACCTGTTGACCATGAAACGCGCAGGGGCGGGCAAGGCGGTCGCTCGATGAGGGCGGCAGGACCGACCGAAGCATCCGCATGCCGGCTCCGTCCGAACGAGGCGGCAAGCATCATCCCTAGGTTTCCCCGCGGGCGATCCCGCCGAGATGGCGGGGTTCGCGCCGACAGGCTTCACCTAAGCATCTCCCGTGCTCGCCAAGCACGTTCAGCTTCTCGCAACGCGTCTCCACTTCGGGCGGCCCGCGATGGGGAAGCGCATTCCGACACACGCGTTACGGCAGCCTTGCGAGAGCGCCAGGCAGTCGGGATTTCCCTCTCGACGGGAGCGCTGGATGGCCATGCCCGAGCCTAGGTCTCGCCGTGGCCGATCGCTGCGAGACCGCGAGCCTCGCGCTGATAGGTCAGGTCGTAGTTCCGGACGAAGAACTTCCCGTGATGCACACGCACGTCCATCTTCTTGCGTAGCGTTTCCACGTCGAGAGGTTCGCGATGGAGCCGCGCCCCCCGGCGCGTCGATTGCCGCAGCCTCGGAAGGATCTCCTCGACCGTCATGACCCCGCGCGGGGGGATGAGCGCGAAGACCTCGCGCATCACGCGGTCCCAGAACTCCTCCGCCCGGATGTGGTCGAGGCGCCTGCGCACGCGCTCGACCTCCGCCACGAGCTTCGCGTTCTCGTCGCGTAGCCGGACGACCTCCTCCTCCCGGAGCCTACCGGTCGCCTCGTTCCTTTCCAACCTGGCGCCCGCCTCCCGCAGCAGCCCGTCGGTGGCGACCCGCTCAGCCTCCGCCAGCCTGTGCCGATCGGCGAGCCGGGCCGTCGCCTCGACCATCGCCGACGCCCAGACCCTCTCGGCGAACTCGATCAGCCCCGCCTGCATCGCCTCCGGCAACAGCTTGAGGTCGAGCCGCGGCTTGTACGCGTTCGCCGCCTTCCAATCCCGCACGTGCAGCATGACCGCCCCACGGGCCATGGCTCGAAAGGGGGGCTTGCCCGTCATGTCGTCGATGACCGCCTGGACGCTCACGTCGTCCCTGCCCTTCGAGCCGAGCCGGTCGCAGACCTTCCAGACCCTCTCCCGCGGCGTCATCGCGAACCCCTCCGAACCGAAGGATAGATTGGACGGACCTTGGTTAAGCACCCCCTGAAAATCCGGGGAACGGGAACGGGGAACGTTCCTCGTTCCCGTTCCCCACGGAGTCGCCGTCCACGCACCGCCGGGGGATTCCCGTTAACCAACGGTCAACCATGTTCCGAGCGGCCGGCTTGACCCCAGGCCCTCCCCCGCCCACCTGGGCTCCCATGACGAACGCGTTTGCCCGCACCCGAATGAAAGCCCCGCAGGCCGCATAACGGCCTGCGCCCGACGGCGCGCGCACCAGGCCCGATGGGCCGACCGAGGGTGAAAACCCCGGGCATCGTCATCACCACGGCCTCGAAAACCGTGGGCATCGGAGGGCCGCGACATGCGCCTCTGGACCCTTTCCGACCTACACCAGGAACGCGCGACCAACGCCTGGGACCCGGCGGCGCACGCGCCGGCCGGGGGCTTCGACGTGGTCGTCATCGCCGGCGACGTGCACGTCCCGCTCGTGCGCTCGCTCGAATGGATCGCCGAACGTTTCCTCGGGGTCCCGGTCGTGTACGTGCCGGGCAACCACGACTTCTGGTGGGACCGTGGCGAGGACCGATACACCCTTTCCGACCAGGTCTCGCGCGGGCGGGCGGCCGCCGATCGCCTCGGTGTCCACCTGCTGATGGATGCCGCCGTCACGATCGGCGACATCCACTTCGTCGGGTCGACCCTGTGGACCGATTTCCGCCTCGGCGCCTTCGGCCTGCTCCACGGCCTGCGGTCGGCCGGCGGGCGCGAGGGCATGAACGATTATCGCCGGATCCGCACCGGGCCGACCTCCCGGCACCGCATCCAGCCCGAGGACGTGCTGCGCCTGCACCGCGCGAGCCGGCCCTTCGTCCAAGGTGCGATCCGGCCGGCGCCGGAGCGCACCGTCGTCGTCTCGCACCATGCGCCGAGCCGACGGAGCCTGCCCCCGCAGCCGGACCTGGCGTGGTGCTACGCCAGCGACCTCGAAGACGTCATCGAGGCGTCCCGCCCGACCCTCTGGATCCATGGGCATGTCCACCGGCACGCCGATTACGAGCTGTTCGATACCCGCATCGTCTGCAACGCCCGGGGCCATACCGACGAGGAGGCGGGCTTCATTTCCGACCTCGTCGTCGAGGTCCCCCGACCGCGGCACGATGCGGCATCCCTCACGCCCTCGACCGAAAAGGAAGGATCCGACCGATGATCAGCGTCCACGACGACCTCCATCTCGCGGTGGAATTCATCAACAGGGCCGCAGTCCTTCGCGACGAGCTGGGCATCGCGGCTTACCGCAAGGCCATGCACCAGGCCCTCGTCGCCCTCGGCGACACCGTGATCGCGGAGGCGGAGCGCATGGCCGGAACCTCCGCCCGTGCCAGGGCCCCGAGCGGCGTCGTGGTGCCGTTCGGCAGGACGTCGCGGGCGGTCCGACGCCAGGGGGACACGCCCGATACGGACGGGTCCAAACGACGGTCGGGCCCAGACGGATCCTTCCACCCGGCCGCCATGACGGGCCCGGACCCACTCAGCAGTCGGGCGGTCGCGTAAGGTCTTCCGATCCGCCTCGACTTGGCTTCGTCCCCGTTATCCACCGAAGTTCTTAAAACTACCCGTCTCTGCACTTTCGTCTTGACGCGGATTACTTCGATCTCGTAGTATCTACCTATCGCCGATCAGGCGACCTACGCTCCCGCCGTCGGCCGGAGCCCATCCCGCCCTCGGAGCTGATGCTCGGGCGGACCCGCCCCCAGAGGCACACCATGACCCTTCGCCCCCACGCGCCGAAACGCGCGCCCCGGCCTGTCCCCAGGCCGGCCCGGTCCGTCGGCATCGCCGCCCGGCCGCGCCCTCCCCGCAC
>NZ_VRVC01000102.1:0-18399 GCF_008040005.1 Methylobacterium sp. WL19 | reverse complement strand
TGGTTCAACCGATTCCGTCGATTGCCCGTCCGCTACGAGCGACGCAGCGACATCTACGAGGCCTTCACGAGCCTCGCGGCCAGCCTCATCACCCTCAACCAGATCAAACGGTTCTGTTAGGCGCTCTAAGTGTCGAGTGTGGAAGCAACCGCGCCGGCTCCTAGCAAGGGGGGATTGGGCGCTGGCCGAGCCAGTGCCGGTCATTCAGGCCAGGAAGCGATCCGCGTCGGTAGGGGCAGGCCTATGACAGACGTCTTTCCGCCCGAATAGCACGAAGCGGCTGTTGGCTATGAGATCGTACAATGCCGTCTGCCCGCGCGTCGGAATGAGCCGCAGCGTCGCAGCCAAGGACCAGGGGAAGCCGAGACTGCTGGCAATCCGTATCGATCCCTCCAGCTTGAACCAAGCCCGCCCTTCGCCCAGCAGGATGTTCGTCTCCAATCGATCCGTATCGAGGCCGTAATGTGCGTAGAGCGCCCGTCCCAGTGCCGACTGCGCCGACAGGAACCGGAATCGTTTGGCGTGATCACGCTGCATGACGAACCGGATCCAGCCGACGCAGAGCGCACAATGCCCGTCGAAAATAATGATCGGACGGTCATCCGCGAATGATGGGACGGCCGGGTCGGTTCTGTAGCTGAAGGGATCTCGTTTCGACGGCATCCGCGCCATCCTTGTGGCGGCCGAAATCACGCTGTACGCGGCAGGAGCCGAAGAACGCCTCGCAAAGCTCGGATGATCGGTTTGCTCCATCCACAACGACTCGGGCGAGACCCGGTGCCGGATCTCGCCCATATTCAGGCTGCGATTGTCGCGCCGAGAAATCAGTTTTCCTCGTCGCCCGGCTCGAAGCTCGGCACCTGCTCGGCGCTGGCCACAGGGGTCGGGGCCGAGAGGGTCGAAGGAACGTTCACACCGTCGCGCTTATAGATATCGTCGCGGAACTGCACCGAGCCGTCCGGCGTCGCCCAAGCGGTGATGTAGGTCCAGTAAACCGGCACGGGGGTGCTGAGGGTTGCGTCGACGCGCTTGCCGCTCTCGATGGCCTGCTCGACCTGGTCGCGGCCCCAGCCGGGCGTGTCCTTGAGCAGCCAGGTGATGTACTCGCGCACGTTCTGAACGCGGACGCAGCCCGAGGAAATGAAGCGAAAGTCGTCGCCGTACACGCCCTTGGAGTTCGTATCGTGCATGAACACGCCGTGGGGGTTCGGGATGTTGATGCGCACGATCCCCATCGAGTTGAAGTCGGCGCCCGAATCCTGACGATAGCGGTAGCGCGTGCCCTCGTCCGAATTCCAGTTCACCGAGGCCGGCGAGATCTCGGTCTCACCGGTGAAGATGCGGATCTTGTTCTCGGTGAGGTAGTTCGGGTCCTTCTGCATCTTGGGGATGAGGTCCTTCTTCACGATGGAAGCCGGAACCGTCCAGAAGGGGTTGAAATTGATCTGCGTCGCCTTGGTGTTCATGATCGGCGATTGACGATCGATCTTGCCGACACCGGCGGCGTGCAGGGTCACGACCTGGCCGTTCTCCACCGTCTGGACCAGGGCGGCGGGAATGTTCGTGATGACGAAGCGGTTGCCGAGATTGCCCGAATACGAGCGCAGGCGGACGGCATTCACCTCGAGCTGCTTCAGGCGAATGTCGGCCGACACGTTCATGGCCTGCTGGGTGGCCGGGCTCATGGAGCCGGTCTGGCTCAAGCCATGTCGGGCCTGGAACCGCTTTACGCCGGCTGCCACATAGGAATCGTACACGTTCGATCCGCCGGAGGCGGAGTCGAGGTCTCCCGTCACCGTGAGACGCTGGCGCAGAGCCGCCACTGCCGGTCCCTTGCTGCCGATGCGTAGCCGGTCGGCGCCGGAGACCGGTCTCCAGCCGCCGCGCGCCACGATGTCCTTGTAGCGCTCGACCATCTGTTCCGTGGCCGCAATCGTCTGCGGCGACAGGATCGGCGTCGAGGAACGCTGCACCTGCATAGCCGAGGGTGCAGCGTAATCCTGCGCCCACTCGGCCTGGGCGAAACCGGCCTGCTCCCGTGCCGAGGCGGTTTGGGCGAAGGCGGCGACACCGGCAAGGAGTACGAGACCCAATGAGCGGATGGGGTAAGCCTGTTTCAGCATCGGACGGAAACTCTGATCTGACCTGTGAAGCGGCACGAGGCCGTCGGGGCATGGCCGTGATTGAGAACGGCCACCGAAAGTCCTGTGCCGCGAACGTGTCGGGGCACGGTTAAGAAGTCATGCGGTCCGGGCTAGAATGTGGCGCCGTCAGATTAAATCTCGGCTTGTCCTGTACTGCAGCGCACATGCAACATCACGGCGCCACGCCTCGTCGACGGTATGGCGGGATTATGTCCGTTAGGGTAAGCGCTGGAGGTATGATGTCGGGAGATTCAGCGGCGGGCGGCGGGCGCGTGATCACGGCGGTGATCGCGCTCTATGCGTTCGTGCTGCAGGTCTTCCTTGCGACTCTGATGCCACTCCCCGCGGCTGGTCATGCCGATCCGATCTGTTCTGGCCTGATGGATGGCGATCTCGCCGCGCAGCAGCCAGACGGTTCGTCCCACGTCGGCCACAAGCTTTGCTGCACGTCGGCAGTCGCAACCGTTTCAGCTGATCAACCGGTGCTCGCGTCCAGCGCGATCGTCTGGCCGGCCACATCCGTCATCCATCTGATCTGGCGCGACGTAGCCGACCTCGGTGCACGCGGGCCACCGGGTTCTATCCCCCATCCGCGAGGTCCACCCGCCGCCTGAAGCGATTCGATACCTCGATTCCTTCAGACACGGACATTCATCATGAAACGGATCTTGTGGTCGGAGCTTGCCGCGGCGCTCCTCGTCACCCTCCCTACCGGCGCTGCCTTCTCTCACGCCACGATGGAGCGGAAGGAGGCAAGCGCGAACGCGAGCTATCGCGGCGTGCTCCAAGTCACCCATGGGTGCAACGGCGAACCGACCAATCGGGTGAGCGTCACGATTCCTGAGGGTGTCATCGGCGCTAAGCCGATGCCGAAGCCGGGCTGGAGTGTGACAACGGAAAGAGGACCCTACGCCAAGCCCTATCCCTATTATCACGGCGACATTTCCAATGGGGTGAAGACCATCACCTGGAGTGGTGGCCAATTGCCGGACGATCAGGTCGACGAGTTCACCTTCCTTGCCCGCATCTCCGATGCGTTCGCACCCGGCGAGACCGTGTACTTCCCGGTCGAGCAGGATTGCACGAATGGCAATCATCGCTGGAGAGACATCCCCGCGCCGGGGCAGGACGCCCATGCGCTGAAATCCCCCGCACCGGGCGTCACCATCGTCGCGGCTCAGGCCCTGGCACCGTCGCGCGCGGCGTCATCCTCCTCGGGCCAGAACAAGGCCGGCGACCTCACCATCGATACGCCGTGGATGCGCGCCACGCCCGGCGGCGCCACCGTCGCTGGTGGATATGTCCGAATCAGTAATACCGGCAAACTGGCGGATAAGTTGATCTCCGCTTCCATCCCCATCGCTGCATCCGGGTCGATCCATTCCATGACGATGGATGGCGGGGTGATGAAGATGGCCGTGGTGGAAGGCGGACTCGTGCTGAAGCCCGGCGAGACCGTGGAGTTAAAGCCCGGCAGCTATCACCTGATGTTCGAGGGGCTGAAGGCATCGCCAAAAGTAGGCGAACCGATCTCGGGGAACTTGGTGTTCGAGCGCGCGGGGACCGTACCGGTCACCTTCGCCGTCGCGCCCATTGGCGCCAGGGCACCGAACGCGCCTGCAGCAAGCGAACCGGCGGCCGGACAACACCAGCACTGAGCGTCCGATTCCGGACCGGCTTCGCGCTTTGGCGGTTTCGCCAATCGCGCGCACTCCCTTTCTCTTTCAGGACCCGCCGCTCCTCTGCCTCGATGGGGCGGAGTGTTTCATGGCGCGGGATCCGGAGCTCCCTGCCATGCCGTCGTCACGTCTTCCGGGGGCGTTCGCGCTCATCCTCCTCTCCTCCACATCCGCCTTCGCTCAGGGCGTGGCGAATGCAGAACTGCCCGAGCTTAGCGTTCAAGGGACAACGCCCGGTTCACTCACCGTGCCGAGTGTTGCCGCACAGCGGGCTGCGGTGAACGCTACTGTCGGTTCGGTGGCTTTCGTCGATGCCAAGGACTTCCAGAATCGCTACGCCAATACCCTACGCGACGTCCTGAAGGACACGCCCGGCGTGTTCGTGCAGCAGCGCTACGGTCAGGAAATGCGCCTGTCGGTGCGCGGCTCGGGCATTTCGCGCGGCTTCCATCTGCGTGGATTGGAACTGCTGCAGGATGGAATCCCGGTGAACTCGGCGGACGGCAGCGGTGACTTCTACCAGATTGATCCGCTCGCTCTGCGCTCTGTCGAAGTCTATAAGGGTGGCAACGCGCTCACCTTCGGTGCGACGACCCTGGGCGGCGCAATCAACTTTATCACGCCCACTGCCCAGACGGCCTTCGCGCCAAACATCCTGCGCGTCGATGGCGGCAGCTTTGGCACTATCCGAGAGCACTTCCAGTTCTCGCGGATCTCCGGCCCAGTCGATTTCCTCATCAGTGGCACGCTGACCAATTCCGATGGTTTTCGCGACCACGAAACCCAGCGGACCCAGAATTTCAACGCCAATGTCGGCTACCGGCTCGCACCCGGTGTCGAGACGCGGTTCTACGTCGGCATCTACCTCACCGATCAGAAGCTGCCCGGAACGCTCAGACTCTGGGACGCGCTTAACAACCCGACCATGGCCAATCCGAGCGCCATTTCGGGCAACCAGTCGCGCAAAGTCGAGACGGAGCGGGTGGCCAATCGCACGTCGTTCGCCCTCGATGTGGGCAAGCTCGATATCGACACCTGGGCGATCCACAAATCGCTCTATCACCCGATCTTCCAGGTCATCGACCAAGACGGCTGGACCTACGGCATCTCCCCGCATTGGGCCGGCACCTTCGACATCGGCGGATACCGCAACGACACGATCCTCGGCCTTCGTGCCTTCGCCGGTCAGAACTCGGCGCTGCAGTTCCAAAACGTCGCCGGACAGCGCGGAGCGCAGACTCTGAACGCGCTTCAGAGCTCATCGAACTACGAGGCCTATGGCGAGAACCGGTTCTGGTTCCTGCCGGATGTCGCCTTGATGACCGGGGCGAAGGCGTTCTCCTCGAACCGGACCTATAGCGATAAGGGCGGCTTCGGCCCAAACCCGGCGGTGAAATTCGACAACCGGACCTATCAGGGGATCAACCCGAAGCTCGGACTGATCTGGCAGCCGCTGCCCGACATCCAAGTTTTCGCGGACATCACCCGCTCCCGCGACGTGCCGGACTTCACTGACCTGACACAGACGATTGGGACGACGACGCAATTCGTGCCGCTTCAGGCCCAGCGGGCCTGGACCTACGAGGCTGGCACACGTGGCCGCCTTGACCGCCTCGCATGGGACGTGACGCTCTATCGCTCGGAAGTCCGGGACGAGCTCATCAACTTTTCTGTCGATCCGGGTCGCAACATCCCTGCGGCGACTTTCAATTCGCCGCGCACGATCCACCAGGGCGTCGAGGCGGCCGTTTCCCTCGACATCATCCGTGACCTCACCGGGGTCGGCGACCGAGTCTCGGCGTCGCAGGTCTGGACGCATAACGATTTCCGGTTCGTCGGCGATCCGGTCTTTGGCGACAATCAAATCGCCGGCATCCCTCAAGACGTGCTGCGCAGCGTCGTCACCTATACCCACCCGAGCGGCTTTCACCTCAGCCCTTCGGTGGATTGGGTGCCGCGAGGCGCCTTCTCGGATCATGCCAACACCCTGCAGGTGCCTGGCTACACCCTGATCAACGTCCAAACCGGCATCGACTTCTCGAATGGGGTGTCGCTGTTCCTCGACGCCCGCAATCTCGCCGATACACGTTACGTCTCTGACGTGGCGGTGGTGAACAACGCAGTGACGATGGGCGGCAATCCGACCGCCTTCTACCCTGGCGTCGGTCGCAGCTTCTTCGGGGGCGTGCGAGCTTCCTTTTGAGGGGGGCGTTCCCATCACCCGGCAAAACCGCCTGATCGGATGGGGCGCAAGGCCGGACCGAGACGGGTTCTCACTTCCTCGTTGCCGGCTCCATGAACGCTTCGGCTTCCTGCGGCTTTTGAGGCATCGAGCGCAGGCAGCGCCCGATGACCTGGGATGGGATCCCCGCGGAGCTCGCTCTCAGTACAATCCACCAGCCTGCGCCGCACGGTCGGCGTCCGCCGGTACGGCGGCGGGAGCGGCCGGCGCCGCGACGTAGGCGTCGGGCGGGGCGGTGCCCGGCTTGAACGCCTCGAGAATCGTACCGGAGCCTTCGCCGGAGCCGGCGCGCATGCCGGAGGCGACGTTGACGCGGATCAGCTTGATGCCGGGCGGCACACGGAACGGTGTCGGCGGCTTGTCCTTGAGGGCCTGTTTCAGGAAGTCGAGGGCCACAGGCGCCGCGAGACCGCCACCGGTGGCGCGGTCGCCGAGCGAGCGCGGCTTGTCGAAGCCGATATAGACCCCGACCGCGAGGTCCGGCGAGAAGCCGACGAACCACGCGTCCTTGGCATCGTTCGTCGTGCCGGTCTTGCCGGCGAGCGGCTTGCCGATCTGCTTCAGCAATGTCGCGGTGCCGCGCTGGACGACGCCCTCCATGATCGAGACCATCTGGTAGGCAGTGAGTGGATCGAGGACCTGCTCCGAATCATCCACCAGCTTCGGCTCGTCCTGGCCGGACCACTTCTCAGCGTCGCAGCCGAGACACTTGCGGTTGTCGTGCTTGTAGATGGTTTCGCCGACACGATCCTGGATGCGGTCGATGAGGGTCGGGCGAATACGGCGGCCGCCATTGGCCAGCATGGAATAGGCGGTGACCATGCGCATGACGGTCGTTTCGCCCGCCCCGAGCGACATCGGCAGGACGGGGAGCATATCGTCGTAGACACCGAAGCGGCGGGCGTATTCGGCGATGAGCGGCATGCCGACATCCTTGGCCAGCCGCACGGTCATCAGATTCTTCGAATGCTCGATCCCGTAGCGGAGCGTATGCGGGCCGCCCGCCTTGCCGTCGTAGTTCGACGGAGACCACGCTTCCTGGCCGGGACCGGCCTCAATGGTGATCGGCGAGTCCTGTACGATCGAAGACGGCGTGTAACCGTTGTCGAGGGCGGCCGAGTAGACGATCGGCTTGAATGACGAGCCCGGCTGACGCTGGGCCTGCGTCGCACGGTTGAACTGACTCTCGTCATAGGAGAATCCCCCGACCATGGCGTGGACGCGTCCGGTATAGGGATCCATGGCGACGATGGCGCCGGAGACCTCCGGACGCTGGCGCAGCCGGTACTGTCCGCGCCCCCCGTCGATGGCCTCGACATAGATGACATCGCCGGCATTGAGCGCTGCCGATGGCGAGCGTCCGGTCCAGCGGGTGCCGTCGGCGGCGATAGTGCCGGTCTCACGCTCCTTCGAGACTTGGCCGGATGCCTCGCGGCGGGGCTGCAAGCCGATCTGAGCCACGCCTCCCGTCGTGCTCAGGACGACGGCGAGGCGCCAAGGCTGGACGTCGCCGAGGCCCGGCACTTCGGCCACGGCGAGACCCCAATCGCGGCCGACGAGATCGACTTTCGCCTGAGCTCCCCGCCATCCGTGAGATTGATCGTAACGGATCAGGCCATCCACGAGCGCCTTGCGCGCCCAGGCCTGCATCTTCGGATCGAGGGTGGCGCGCACGGAGAGCCCACCCTCATAGAGCTTCTTTTCGCCGTAGCGTTCCGTGATCTCGCGGCGAACCTCTTCCGTGAAGTAGTTGGCATTGGCGGCGTTGGCGAAGGCGACGCGCGGGTTGACGCCGAGCGGCATCTTACGCGCGGCTTCTCCTTCTTCCTTCGTGATGTAGCCGTTCACGGCCATCAGACCGATGATCTCGTTGCGGCGGTCGAGGGCCTTCTGAGTCTGACGATAGGGATGATAATTGTTGGGGCCCTTCGGCAGCGCAGCCAGATAGGCAGCCTCGTTGATCGTCAGCTCGTGGACGGACTTGCCGAAATAATCGAGCGCGGCAGCGGCGACCCCGTGCAGGTTGCGGCCGGGCACGATGGTGCCGAGGAATATCTCGTTGAGGTAGAGCTCGAGGATCTTGTCCTTGGAGTAGGCCGACTCGATCCGCAGGGCGATCAATGCCTCCTTGATCTTCCGGTCGAAGGTCTGCTCGTTGGTGAGCAGGAAGTTTTTCGCCACCTGCTGGGTGATGGTCGAGGCGCCCTGCTTCTTGCCACTCTTGGCGTTGGTCAAGATCGCCCGCACGACCCCCTCGGGGTCGATGCCGCCATGCTTGTAGAAGTTCTTGTCCTCGGCCGAGAGGAAGGCGGCCACGACGATCTTCGGCATCGCCTGGATCGGCAGGTAGAGCCGGCGCTCGTTGGCATATTCTGCGAGCAGGCTGCCATCCGCCGCGTGGACACGGCTCATCACCGGCGGCTCATAATTCGCGAGGGCGGCGTGATCGGGCAGATCCTGACTGTAGGTGTAATAGAAATACGCGCCGGCTGCCGACAGCAGCACGAACAACATCGCCCCGATGCTGAACAGGAAGCCGAAGAAACGAAGGATGAAGCGCATCCGGGTCCCGTCCGTCGATGATCTGCCGCTGCCGGTCCGGCCGAGAGGCGAGGATGACCGAGACCTCGATCGTCCCGGAAAGGCAAGAGTGACGCGACGACCCGCGATCGTTCGGAAGGCGAGAGAGGCCTATTCCGAGCCGGGGCGCCGTGAGCCCCGGTTTCACACCGTATCTATGGTGAAACTGGGGCGATTGCCGCAGAGCGGCGCGGCGGCACCGGCCGTGTCAGGGACGTTCGGTTGGCGAAAAACGCGTCGATGGCCTTCGCCATCCCGCCTGTGACATCGGCGCGCCAGGCTTCGGACTGCAGCAGGTCGAGGTCGCGCTTGCTCGACAGGTAGCCGAGCTCCACCAGCACTGACGGCACGTCCGGCGAACGCAGGACCACGAAACCCGCTTCACGATGCGGTTTGTTGCTCAGCTCCATGACGGGGCTGAGATAGGACATAAGACCCTTGGCGAAGCCCGACGAGAAGGTGCGCGTCTCGCGCAAAGTGAGTTCCTGGAGGATGTCGGCGATGTGGCCGGGACCTTGGCCGGAATCTGTGCCGGCGGTCGAATCCGCCTTGTTCTCACGCTCTGCGAGCTTGGCCGATTCGGCGTCCGTGGCCTTTTCGGAGCCGGTATAGATCGTCGCGCCGCGCACTTGCGGGGCCGACGAGATGGAATCAGCATGGATCGAGACGAAGAGATCGGCGCTGGCCTCGCGGGCGATTCGCACGCGCTCGGCCAGAGGAACGAACACGTCGCGATCACGTGTCATCCGCACCCTGTAGCGGCCGGACGCTTCGAGCTTGCCGACGAGGGCCTGGGCGAACCCAAACACGATGTCCTTTTCGAAGATGCCCGAGGCAGCGATGGCGCCTGGATCGATGCCGCCATGCCCGGCATCGATCATGATCAACGGCCGGGAATCACTCGGTTCTGCCATGGCTTCCTTGCGGGCCGGAGGCGACGGGTCGTTCGCCACAGCGGCGCGACGGAAGGTGTCGCGGTCGGCCCGCTGGAACTCTATCGAGAGGAGGATGGCGCCGTCTCGCATGCGCGTCGTCGTTTCGATGCGCCCGACTGTGGCCGGCTGAGCAAGGTCGACGACGATGCGCGAGCGACCCGGAGCGAACAGGCCGTATCGGAAGGAAGAGACCAACCCTTCGCGGCGTCGTCCGGTGTCAGGTGCGAGTTGAAAGTTCACTTCCGTAAGATCGATGACGACCCGGTCGGGCCGCTCCATGACAAAGGTGCGCGCCTCGATCGATTTCGACAATGTGAGGGTCAGCTTGGTCGATCCGCCCGCACCGGTGGAGAGGTCCGCCGCGATGGCGACGGCCGATTGTTGCCCGGATACTGTCGGATTCGTCCGGATGTCGTCCTGGGCCACGACCGGAACGGCCATCGCGAGGGCGGATAGGACAATTGCGTGGCGCAGCAGGCGAGCGAGAGGCGGCATCGATCCGGCAGTCGTTGTCCTGAAACCAGGGGGCCGTTGGAACCAACAGACTTCCGGAACCGAGGGGCCTTGGGAAGCGCGAGTGTTCGATAAGGGATACGGCCGGGATGGTTAACCGTTCCTCTCCGGCCGGATGGCGAAGCAGCCTGGATGTTGCTGTGGGGCGACAGGACCGAACCGGATGCCCGCCTGGGCGCCAAGGCGTCAAAGTTGTGGCGGCATGCTCTTGCTGCTTGCCAAGCGCCCGCGACGATCTGTAATGGTACTGTCCCTCCCCGGGTGTCGTGCGGTCTCATTCGCGGCCCGCGAGAGCGTCCTGGCCAGTCGCCGTGTCGCCTCGCAGTCGGCTCTCCGCGTCAAGTCCGTCGGCGTTTTTGAATTCGGGTGGGTACCGGTGCATGCGGCGATCGTTTCGCCAAGTCGCCGTTCTGGAAATCAGCGGCCGGCATTTGTACGGTCTCAAAGTCTTCGTGAGGTCAGGGAGCGGATGGACGGACGCACAGCATCGGTTGCCGTTGCTCGTGTTCAAAGCGTACGCGTTTCGCGTGGCGCCGGTTCGCCGTCGGCCCTGGCCATGTTCAACCCCACGCGCGCCGATCACCGGCGCCTAGCGGCGGTTGACGGCAATCCCTTCCCCAAAGCCCCCCTGGCCCGCATCGTCGGGCCTGGGCGTGCGCTCCCCCCGACGCCCGATGGGCCGGAATCGGGCAGCGCTTCGCCGGGACAGTTCGGCTGCAGAAGGACGACGTCGATCGCCATGAAAGTCCGTCATGGCCAACAACAACAAGATGCTCATCGATGCGATGCACCCGGAGGAAACCCGGGTCGTCACGGTCCACGGGTCTAGGGTCGAGGAGTTCGACTTCGAGGCGGCCAATCGGCGTCAGCTTCGTGGCAACATCTACCTTGCCAAAGTGACGCGCGTGGAGCCTTCGCTCCAAGCAGCCTTCATCGAGTATGGCGGCAACCGCCACGGTTTCCTCGCCTTCAGCGAGATTCATCCCGACTATTATCAGATCCCCCTCGCCGATCGTCAGGTGTTGCTGGAAGACGAGGCGCGGGACGCCGAGGAGCACCGCGAACGCGAGGAGCGCAAGCCGCGCCGCCGTTCGCGTGGGCGCCGTGCAGAGGCTGCATCCGCCAAGACCAGCGAGACAGTGAGTGCCGAAGACGTTTCGGAGACCGTCGAGGTAGGTCTTGCAGAGGAGCAGTCGGGTCAGGCCTCGGCACCGCCAAGCAACGAATCCGGTGAGCATCCCATCGTATCAAAGACCGCCGGCGAGCTCGACGGCGACGTGAGCGTGAATGACGAGGCCGCCCCTGCGGATGTCGTCCCGTCCGAGGCCATCGGCATCGAGCCCGGCTCGGATGAATCGTCCGATCTGCCGCCCGCTTCCCTCGAAGGCGAAGTCTCCGCACCGGTAAAGGCGACCTCATCTGCGCTCGAAGAAGCGGCGCCGGCCCAAGTGGACGTGGCGGAACCAGTCGCCGAGGGGCATCCCGATGCCCCCGTTCTCGAAGACGAAACCGACGAGGACGAAGAGACCGACGAAGATGAATCGGACGAGGACGACGATTCGGACGACGAGGAGGACGAATCCGACGACGAGGATTCGGACGACGAGCATGATGGTGAGGATGGCGAGCACAAGATCGCCCAGGTCGGCGGTAACGGCGACGCTCTGGCCGAGATCCCCGAGCGCCCCCGTACCTATCGCCGCCACTACAAGATTCAGGAGGTGATCAAGCGCCGCCAGATCATCCTGGTACAGGTCGTCAAGGAGGAGCGTGGCACCAAGGGCGCGGCACTGACCACGTATCTGTCGCTGGCTGGCCGCTACTCGGTGCTGATGCCCAATACCGGCCGTGGCGGCGGCATCTCGCGTAAGATCACCTCGGCGGCCGACCGCAAGCGCCTCAAGGAAGTCGCCCAGGATCTTGAGGTTCCGGAAGGCATGGGCGTGATCTTGCGCACTGCCGGTGCGTCCCGGACCAAGCCGGAGATCAAGCGCGACTTCGAATATCTCATGCGCCTCTGGGAAAGCGTGCGTGAGTTGACGCTGTCCTCCTCTGCGCCGGCCCTGGTCTACGAGGAAGGTTCGCTCATCAAGCGCGCCATCCGCGACCTCTACAACAAGGATATCGACGACATCCTTGTGGCGGGCGACGAGGCGTACCGCGAGGCCCGCGACTTCATGCGCATGCTGATGCCGGGCCAGTCCAAAGTGGTGCAGCCCTATCGCGACCCGACGCCGATCTTCGCGCGCCACGGTGTCGAGCAACAGCTCGACGCGATGTTCTCGACGCATGTGACGCTGAAGTCAGGCGGCTACCTCGTCATCAACCCGACGGAAGCCCTGGTTTCCATCGACGTCAATTCGGGCCGCTCGACCCGCGAGCACGACATTGAGGACACGGCACTCCGCACCAATCTGGAGGCGGCCGAAGAGGTCGCACGCCAGCTCCGCCTGCGCGATCTGGCCGGTCTCGTCGTGATCGACTTCATCGACATGGAAGAGAAGCGCAACAACCGGGCGGTCGAGAAGAAGCTCAACGATTGCCTGAAAAACGATCGCGCACGCATTCAGGTCGGCCGCATCTCGCCCTTCGGTCTGCTCGAAATGAGCCGCCAGCGCATCCGCACCGGCATGCTGGAGAGCTCGTCGCTCCCCTGCGTCCATTGCGGTGGCTCGGGATATGTTCGCGCCACCGCCTCGGTGGCCCTTCAGATCCTGCGCGCCATCGAGGAGTCGCTTCTCAAGAGCACGACCCACAATCTCATCCTTCGCACCCGCACGGAGGCGGCGCTCTACATCCTGAACCAGAAGCGTGCGCATCTGCGCGAACTGGAAATCCGCTTTGGCGTCACCGTGACCATTGCCGCGGACGAGCGGCTGGCCGCGACATCGGCGTTCCAGCTCGATCGAGGTGAGTTGGCGATCCGGAGCGAGGGTCCCGTGACCGGGGTCCGCGCCGTGGCGATCTCGCCTCAGCTCGATGCCGACGACGATATCGACGGCGACGATGAGGAAGAGGCCATCCTCGAGGCTGAGGCCGAACCGGTCGAGCCGGAAGCACCGCGCGAGAAGTCGAGCGAAGGCACTGGTGAAGGCCGATCGGGCGGTCGCCGTCGGCGGCGGCGGCGGCGTGGTGGTCGCCACGAGACCGGCGAATCGTCGGGGGATCACGCGACCGGCGAAGACGAGCAGTCCGGCGACGACGAGATCGACAGCGAGAGCCGGGACAACGACGATCAAACTGGCGAAGATTCGGATGGACGGGTTGGAGAGAATGACGGCGATGAGCTCGTCGTAGCGGATGTCCGGGACGGCGAGGCAACACCTCGGTCCGACTCGTCCGACGACGAGGGGGCCGGTCGCCGTCGTCGTCGTGGACGCCGAGGCGGACGCGGTCGTGACCGCACAGAAGGTCGCCCGCGCGAGAATGGCGAAGAGCAGCAGGCCGTGTCGGCCTCCTTCGAAGAGGTTGCTCAGGTTTCGACCGGCCTGCCTCAGGAGGCGTCGGAAACGGCACCCGCACCCGTTTCGGTAGACCTCCCGGTCGCTGAAGAGCCTTCGATACCTGCCGCTGAGGCGGCAGCTCCGGAGGTGTTGGTCAGCGATACGGTGGATTCGGACATTGCCGCGACGGAGCCGGTTCCGACTGCAACTCCGGCCCCCGAGCCGGTAGCAGTCGTGCTAACGCCAATCGATCCGGATCGTCCGAAGCGCGCCGGATGGTGGTCGCGGACCAAGGCCGCGCTCACGGGCGATTAGTCCAACTCCCGATAACGCCTATCCCAACGTTCGAGCGGGCCGCATCCAGACAGGATGCGGCCCGTTTCGTTTGTCGCTTCGAGGTCAGTGGGCGAGGCAACGACCTTTGACGGATCGAGAGACCGCGTCCGCGGGCAGATTTCCATGGCCGAATGATAACTGTTGTGCATTGTCATTATAAATATTGTTCTGACTGCCTTCAGTAAGTACAAAAACCAATTTCTAAAATAATAATATGTGATTGATTGGGAATTTTTCAGCAAAGCAATTTTTTCCGAAGCCGTGATCGCTTACGGTCGAGCAGGATTTGAAGACAAAGTATACGACGTCGGAAAGGACGGTTGTTATCCTGCTGTCTTCGCCGTCGAGAGACGGCCGGAGTGTTTTCAAGTCGGCCTGGAAGCCTGAGGAATCTCTTTGCAAGAGGGTTTGTGTCGTCACAACCTTTCTGGCCATCAATAAAAGGATCGCGCCATGCGCCGTTTGTACACATCATTGCTGGCGTTCGGTACACTTGCGGGCGTTGCTCTTTCACCGGCGATTGCTGCCGATCTGTCCGTTCCCAAAGCCATGCCGGTCGAGGCGAAGGCCGCCGACCCACTCATCGGCTTCTCTTTCGTCTCGCGCTATCAGACGGACTATAACTTCCGCGGCGTGTCGCAATCGAACCTGCAGGGAAGCTATCAGACGTTTTTCGAAGCCCAGTTCCTGTACAACTTCGCCTATGCGGGGTTCGCCACCTATCAGACCCGCCTTCCGACCCGGCCGGACATGGAGTTCAATTTGATCGCCGGTATTCGCCCGACCTTCGGAAAGTTCGCCTTCGATCTCGGCGTCCTGTACTATTTTTATCCCAACGAGCAGCAGGTCATCCTGCCGGGCGGCACGGCGTTTTCGACGAAGAACTCGGACTTCTACGAAGCCGCCGGTAAGATGCTCTACACCGCGACAGATTCGCTGACGCTGGGCACGAACGTGTTCTTTTCACCGAATTTCTTCGGTACGCACGCGATCAGTACCTATGCGTCCGGAACGGCCGCTTACACATTGCCGGCATCGCTGTTCCCGTTCCTGCCGGAGTCTTATGCGGGCGGGTTCTCGCTGTTGTCCGAGCTCGGCTACTTCTTTCTTGGCGCCGCAAAGAACTCGGCTACCGGATTCAATGCGGATATCGGGCGGTTCACTTCATTCAACCTGCCGAGCTACCTCTATGGGAACGTCGGCCTGTCCTACACCTACAAGAACATCGTTCTCGACGTACGCTACCATGATACCGATCTGACCAAGGCCGAGTGCGCCGCCTTCAGTGGTGACTTCCGCCAGGTGACCAATGGCGGAATTTCGAAATGGTGCGGCGATGCGGTGATCGGTTCGATCACCTTCCAGACATCCACGGCGGCACCGGGCATCTATGCCGAGCCGGGCGGGTTCCTGAACCTGTTCCGCTAAGCGCGGAGCCGAGCGACTAGAACGGAGGACCCCGGAGCGATCCGGGGCCATTTTTCTGTCGATGGGCGAGACATCACCCAAGCCACGACTTCAGGCGCCGCACGGCTTCCACGCAATCCCCTTCGGATCCCGCGAAGGAGAACCGCACATGGTGGCCTCCCTCGGCAGCGTCGAAATCGAGCCCAGGGGTCGCGGCTACCCCCGCCTGTTCCAGCATCCGGCGGCAGAAGGATGATGCGTCGTCGGTGAGGCCTGCGACATCAGCGTAGAGATAGAAGGCACCATCGGCCGGATGTGTCCGCCCCAGGCCGAGGGAGGGAAAAGCGTCGAGCAGCAACGCCCGGTTCGCGGCGTAGCCGAGGCGGATCGTCTCTGCCTCTTCCGTCGCGTCGAAAGCCGCCAGTGCGGCGACCTGCGAGAGGTAGGGGGCCGAGATGTAGAGGTTCTGCGCCAAACGCTCGACGGGCCTGACCAGCCAGGGCGGGACAACCATCCAGCCGATGCGCCAGCCGGTCATGCAAAAGGTCTTCGAGAACGAATTGATGACGATGGCGTTGGGATCGAATTTCAGCGCGGTCTCGGCGGGAATTCCGTAGCTGAGTCCGTGATAGATTTCGTCGGAGATGAAGGGCAGCCCAAGATCTCGAGCCGTGGCACAGAGCTCCGCGAGACGGGCAGGCTCGATGACCGTGCCCGACGGATTGGCCGGGCTCATCACCAGTATCCCGGAGAGGGCCTCGCGGCGATGGAGGGCGCGCAAAGCCTCGCTGGTCGGAGCGAAGCGGTCGTCCTCCCGCAGGATCATGGGTGCGGGAACGAGGTCCAATGCGTGGAGTATGCTGCGATAGGCGGGATAGCCTGGCTGTGGCACCGCTATGCGCGCTCCGGCATCGAACAGGCTGAGAAAAGCCAGCACGAAGCCGGCCGAGGAGCCGGTGGTGACGACGATCCGGTCGGGGGCCACAGCGACGCCGTAGGTGTCGCGATAGGACCGGGCGATGCGCTCGCGGAGAGCCGGGATTCCGCAGGCATCGGTATATGGCAGCCTGCCGGTTTCCAGAGCGCGTTGCGCGGCCTCGATCACGCGGCGCGGCGCAGGAGCAGAGGGTTGCCCAATTTCCATATGGATCACGCCGTCGCCCTGTTTGTCGCGGATCGCGGCGGCCGCCATGATGTCCATGGCAAGGAAGGGCGCCACGCGACTCGCGCGGAGAGAGGTTTTGGCGGAAATGCTGATGTCAGGGCGATCGTCGGCTGATGTCATGGCGCTGGTTTACTCTCCTGCGCCCTCCCCTTCCAGGCCACCGATCCGTTCCGCGCCTACCGCGCGGGAGCTGGCGGGGCGGGCGAACAATTGACCCGCCGCCGCGAAAACGCCTAACCCGGTGGCTAACGACCGGTTGTCCCGCGCCTGACCACGGCCGACGGGACGCGACCCCGCGAGGATCAATGCGCCTGCTTCGCCACCTTCTTTCGTCCGTTGCCCTCGTCGGCGCGCTCGCCTCCGGCGTTTCGAGCGCTGTCGCGCAGGCCCCGGCTCCCGCGCAAACGGCCCCGACCGCGGCTGCGGCCTTCACTGATGTGCAGCGCCAGGCGATTGAGGCGATCATCAAGGATTACCTCGTCAAGAATCCCGATGTCCTGCAGGAGGCCATCGCCGAGGGTGAGCGGCGCCAGCAGGAAACACAGAAGCTGGCACAATCCGCCGCGCTGAAGGAGTCCCGTGAGGCTCTGGTCAACTCACCTCACGGCGTCGTGGTCGGCAACCCGACCGGCGACGTCACTCTTGTGGAGTTCTTCGACTATAATTGTGGTTATTGCCGCAAGGCACTCGCCGACATCCAGACGCTGGTGAAAGGCGATCCCAAGCTGCGCGTGGTTCTGAAGGATTTCCCCGTCCTCGGCGCGGAATCTCTCGAAGCCAGCAAGATTTCGCTGGCGGCGAAGCAGCAGCTCAAGGGTGACAAGCTGTTCGAGTTCCACGTCAAGCTGCTGGAGAGCAAGGGCCGGGTCAACGGCGAGCGTGCGATCGCCTTGGCCAAGGATATGGGTCTCGATATCGCCAAGCTGCAGAAGGATGCACAGGGAGCGGAGGTGAAGGCAGCGCTGGCGGAGAATGTCGGCCTCGGTGACAAGCTCGGCCTTTCCGGTACGCCCGCTTTTATCATCGGCGATGAGATCATTCCCGGCGCTGTCGGCGTCGACCCGATCCGCAAGACCATCGGTGACATCCGCCAGTGCGGCCACGCGAGTTGCTGAAGGCTTATGCTCCTCGGCGATTGTTCCGGCCTGCGCCTGTCGCTATCCGGAACGATCGTCTACGACCACTGCCCCGACCGCTTGGCGCAGCCGGCGCTTCGAACGCGATATCATGATCCCGATCCACGTCCTTCATGGACCAAACCTGAACCTTCTCGGTCGCCGTGAGCCCGGCATCTACGGGACCGCGACGCTCGATGACATCGAGCGTGACCTTCGTGCGCGCGCGGACACTCTCGGCGTAGCGCTGACCGTGCGTCAGACCAATCACGAGGGCGAACTGGTCGGTTTCGTGCAGGATGCGGGCCTTGCCGGCGCCGGCGTGCTCATCAACGCCGCTGCCTATACCCATACATCCGTCGCCTTGCGCGATGCTATTGCCGGTAGCGGCGCGATTGCGGTCGAAGTGCATCTCTCGAACGTGCATGCGCGGGAAGCCTTCCGGCATGTCTCGCTCATTGCCCCGGTCTGTGCCGGAGTTATCTGCGGTTTCGGTCCGCACAGTTACGGTCTGGGCCTGGAAGCCCTGGTGCGGCTGCTCCAGTCCCGTCTGCTCTCTCTCCCCTCGCTCTTGTCCGACGCTTCGTCGGACGCCAACTCTCAAGACTGACCGGAATGGCCAAGGTGCCGATGCCTAAGAACGAACCTTTCGATCCCGAGCTCGTTCGCGAACTCGCCAAACTCGTGACCGAGACGGATCTGACCGAAATCGAAGTGGAAAAGGGTGACCTGCGTATCCGCGTGGTCCGCCGGATTGAGCCCGTGCATGTCCAAGTTGCGGCACCCGCACCTGCCGTGGCGGCGGCCGCCCCCGCTGCGGCGGCACTGCCCGTGCCGGGC
>NZ_VRVC01000101.1:0-18653 GCF_008040005.1 Methylobacterium sp. WL19 | reverse complement strand
GGTTCTCGATCGGACGACGCCCGCCCTTCGGACGCGGCCGAGGCGGCGGGAGGAGCGGAGCGATCTCATCCCAGAGATCATCGGGGAGAAGCGGTCTGGCCATGCCAAACCAACGCTGAAAGCAACGCTCGGTGCCGTTCTGTTAGGCGCTCTAAGTGCGGCCGTCATATCCTCCCGAACCCGGTCAAGAAGCTCACGAACGCGGATTTCCTGCTCTTGAGCCTCTGCCTCAGCCTCCCTAACGCGATGCGCCGCGTTCCTGACCCTATCGATCAAGTCCGGCCAATCCTGCGGCGTCGAGTGATGATTGAGGGGAAAGTCGGCGGTTTGCCTGTCAGTCGGACCGATGACACGCAGGATGCCGGCCAGTGGAGGCGTGGGAGTTTGCTTTGCGTCGAATGTCTGCCGCTCGGCTTCGAAATCCTTGGTGAGATCACGCATGATCTTTTCGATCTGATCCACCGTATGATTCCTTACAATCAACCTAAGCGCATCTTCCGGGCTTCAAAAAAAGCCGAACTGAGAGCACTCCCTGATTTTCCGTAATCGTCAAGCGCGACAAAGTCGGTCAAACATATTCCGACAGAACCGACTACTCAGTGTTGCACATATATCTCTCAGTATCAGAGACGTCACTTCCCTGTCCTGGTGTTGCCCTGCTCACATGGGGCTGCTCAGCGCTTGTGACGTAGGTCGGACGGCATGCCTCGCCTAACTGGCGCAGCAAAGCGCGGCTTACGCCTGCAACCTATCACGGTCGCGCTCGACCACGGCAAGCAGACGCTGTAGCCGTTCCACCTCCGCGTGAAGCTCCCCCGCATCCACAGCCAGCTCGACGCACTGGTCCTGAACCTCCGCGAGTTGGGCGCGCAGCTCGGCATTCTCGGTCACCAGGGCGAGCAGGAGCAGGGTGTCGGAAACGACGGACCTCCCAGGGATCGAGCAGGCCGTGGGCGTCGCCGATGAGGGTTAGCGTTGACTTAACCGCCCCGCCCGGCCGACATGGCACCGTGCCCGCCTCTCACGCTTAGCGAGTCGTGAGCCGACCACCGTTGAGGATGATAGCCGCGAGAAAGATCTAGAGCCCCCAACGCGAAACGGCCCCACCCCTGGCAGGGCGAGACCGTTTGAAATCGCAGGGCTTGTGAGGCCAGTCACTTCCCCTCACGAGCCATAGCTCCCGCTGGGAGTCAATCGAGAACATGCTTCTCAAAGCGATATTGCTTGGCCTTCTGAAAGGTGCCCCACGACAGGGAGCGGCCCGCTTTGACGCGGCCTAAGCAGGGCTGTGAACGATGTTCGCTAACGAACTCCGGCGCTCGGTAGAGGCGGCGACGAGATCGAGGCTGCCTGACGTGGCGGCGGTGATGTGGCGCGCCTATGGGGCCGGTCAGATCAGCGAGACGGAGGCCGAGGCCCTGTCCGCCCTGATCGAGGCGCGGAAGGGCCCTGCCAGCCACGCCGGCTGCCCCCAGGAGGCCCGTGGGCTCGCGGCCCCGCTCAGATTGACAGCATGGAGCGCCGACGCCGCTGGGCGGCCTCTGGTAGGCTTCCGCAGGGCATCGCGGCTCGGTTCACGCTGGCCGAGACCGCCCGCCGCGGCGATTGCCGGATGTACGTCGACCACATTGCAGCCGTGGCAGGCGTGTCCCGCTCCACCGTGAAGACCGCGATCCGACAGGCCAGGACGCTCGGCCTCATCACCGTTGAGGAGCGACCGCAGACTGCCTTCCGCAACCTTTCGAACATCGTGAGGATCGTTTCGAAAGAATGGACCGCCTGGCTGCGTCTCGCCCGCTCTGGCGGCATAGGGGTCAAATCCTCGACTGGCACGAATACTGAAGCTCTAAAACTACGAGGAAAGCGGCCAGCGGAAGGGCAAAAAAAGCTGCCGGAAACCGGCGGTTTGCCTCGGCCAAAGAGACCACAAAGGAATCGGTGCGAGCGGCAAGAAGCGTGACGCCATGCAATGAAGGTATGCAGCCGGATGATATGACGAACGCCAGCTTGGCTGACCGCAGAATCACGACCACGGCGCAGAGCCATAGGGCATGATGATGGCTGGAGCCCGAACTGAGCTGTAATCAATCCAAGAAATCCGACACTGAGAACAGGCACATCGCGAAGAACAGGAGAGCAAGGGCACACACATCGAGCATGGCGTGGTGGTAGGCTGCTCCTTAACCTGTCTGTTGACGGTGCATCCGAAGCGTGGCCGTTAGCAGATGGTGACTATGAGCTACGGTGTTGCTATTTAGCATCATCTAAGCGAAGCATTTCTTTGCGACGCTCCTCTCGTTGAGCGAGTTCCTGCCCCACCTGCCAAAGGAGAGCACGCGTCATAGCAAGCATGGCGGGTGTACCCACTTCGATGACGGCCTCGTGCGCGGCCAAGCAAGCCTCGACCATGGAATTGAAACGCTCGTCGTCTTCCATTCTTCACGAGCCTCCTGTCCGACATCTATCTAACTATCTCAAGTTAGTAAGTTACAAAAATTATTCAGGAATCAACCCTGGTTTTATCCACGAGGCCGTGATTTGATTGATGCTTGAAAAGTAGGTAATTCGATTGCGCGCAATCGGAGATATCGATGTCTGAGTGGGATGCTTCTGGGGACGGTACGAACCAAAAGGCAGCCCTGTTAAATAAGCTCGCTACGGCACTGGATTGCCCAGTTTCGGCGTTCTCCGAGTCCTCATTGGGTGATCCGACCCAGACGGCCGAGCTGTTGCGGCTTTGGGCCATGGTTGACGACGAGCAGGATCGCCTGAACGTCCTGAGCTTCATCAGAAGCCTTGCTCATGGAACCGACGCTCGACAGAGCTGCTGACGTTCCAGCGTCATCCGCGGCCTGTCTTGGGGGGCAGAAACTTTCTGGGGCGGCAGGGCCGCCTTCACGCCAGCGGCTCGCGAGGCCCGTCGCGGGTGGCGAAGACCATGCAGTGACACATGATGCCGTTCGACAAGCCGCACACTGCCCTTCCGAAGCGTCTGAGGCTTTGCTCGTAGCAGAACCGTATCCGCGCGAAGGAAGAGCTCTGATCGGTCAGATGCGAGGGACTGTTGGCTAACCGGTCTGCCGGACACTCAGCCGAGATGCGGTTCGCACAATCGACAACACGTCGCGGCGAAGGTCACTCTCCTCAATGGATGCATAGGCGGCAAGGATTTCAATGGCGCCAGGCTCAGCGAGGAAGGGGAACATCTCGTCCTGTCCCTGAGGCTCGCTCTCGCCGAAGAGGGCTGACATCGGCACTTCGAAAAATTGAGCGATCTGCTGTAGGCGGCCGCTGGCAATCCGATTCTGCCCATTCTCGTATTTTTGGATCTGCTGAAACGTAACGCCGGCGACCTCGCCAAGCGCAGTCTGTGACAATCCCTTAGCTTTACGGAGGACAGCGATGCGCAAGCCGACGGCACGATCAATGTCTGTCGTAGATTTAATGGTCATGCCGCGTCCCACCTCTGTTTGGAAATCATTAATCATGACGTCACTTCAAACATGAAATATTGTGCGCTTCTGCTCGTAGCGTATTGCGTCAGCTCTTGGCGGGTAAGCCGTAGGTCTGCAGTGTTGCAAGATCGCACTATCGCCACTGACGCTTTCAGGGCTCTGTATCGTTCAAATTCATCGCACGGGCCAACGACTTCCATGTTCAAGAAGCTCCTCCTCGCCACTGCGGCCACCGCTCTCCTGGCTGGCGCCGCTTCGGCCGCCGACCTGCCGCGTCGCGCCGCTCCCCCGGTCTTCGTGCCGGTCCCGGTGTTCACCTGGACGGGCGCCTACTTCGGTATCAACGCCGGCTACGGCTTCGACGCCGGTAGCAACAGCGATCGTTACGCTCTCCCGGGTGGTTCGGTGCTGAACTCCTTCACCCGCACCCCGGTGGTCGTGTCCACCAACGGCGGCAACGACCTCGAAGGCTTCGTCGGCGGTGGCCAGGTCGGCTACAACTACCAGTTCACCCCGGGTTCGGGCGTGGTCGTCGGTATCGAAGCTGACGCTCAGTACACCGACTTCGGCAACAAGAGCCGCACCGTGACCGGCACCATCAGCCCCGTCGCCGGCGCTCTCAACAGCCCCGTCGGTGTCCGCGTCCCGGGCAACGAGATGAACTTCTTCGGCACCGTCCGCGGTCGTCTCGGCTACGCCTTCGATCGCGTCCTGTTCTACGGCACCGGCGGCTTTGCCTACGGCGACGGCGGCACTGGCCGCGACGACTTCCGCACCGGCTACACCGCTGGTGGCGGTTTCGAGTACGCCATGCCCACCGACTCGTTCTTCAACTTCTTCAAGTCGTCGGCCGTGACCCTGAAGGTCGAAGGCCTGTACGTGAACCTCGAGAACGAAGGCCGTACCGGCGAACGCTCGGTGTTCAACCCAGCTACCAACGTTCTTACGCTCAGCCGTTCGGTCACCGCTCGCGAGAGCGAGTTCGCCGTCGTCCGCGCCGGCCTGAACTACAAGTTCGGATCTTACTAAGGCTTTTCGTCTTATATCATCTGCTTGAGCATCCCCGGCCCGATCCAGCTGGTCGCTCAGCCAACAGACGCCCTAGGAGCTTCTCCTGGGGCGTTTTTCGTATGTGCATCGATCTCATCAGGGTGGTGAGAGGATGTGGCTGGCCAGTAGGGCGGACGAGCTCGTCCCGATGGCCTGAGCTGGCTCACACACACTCTCGCCGAACTTCAGGAGGATCGTGGCTGCGGTGCGGGGCCTGTCCCGCTGCACACCGGAGCGAGCACGCCTATGATCAAAATCCTGACGGCGATCCTGTCGGTCTTCGTAGTCCTGGCGCTGGGCGCCTGTTTGACGATCCTGACGCTTCCGTTTCGAGCTGTCCGCAGCCTCGTGCGCAGCCGAGCCGTGCCTGCATGAAGCGGGTCTTTCTCCCGCACCTTAACGGTTTGTTGCCGACGTCCGGTTAGGAAGTCTCAATCTTTTGAGGACCTTCCCATGCGCGTGCTGCTGATTGAGGACGACGCTTCGATCGCAGCGAGCATCGAACTGATGCTCAAGTCGGAGAGCTTCAACACCTACACGACGGACCTCGGCGAGGAAGGAATCGACCTCGGCAAGCTCTACGACTACGACATCATCCTGCTCGACCTCACCCTCCCCGACATGTCGGGCTACGAGGTGCTCCGCCATCTGCGCGTGGCGAAGGTTAAGACGCCGATCCTGATCCTCTCTGGCATGGCCAGCATCGAGGATAAGGTGAAGGGCCTCGGCTTTGGAGCCGACGATTACCTCACCAAGCCCTTCCACAAGGACGAGCTGGTCGCCCGTATCCACGCGATCGTCCGCCGCTCCAAGGGCCACGCCCAGTCGGTCATCACAACTGGCGACCTGACCGTGAACCTCGACGAGAAAATGGCGGCCATTGCTGGCAACCGGGTGAGCCTCACCGGCAAGGAGTACCAGATCCTGGAACTCCTCACGCTGCGGAAGGGCACGACCCTCACCAAGGAGATGTTCCTCAACCACCTCTATGGCGGCATGGACGAGCCGGAGTTGAAGATCATCGACGTCTTCATCTGCAAGCTACGCAAGAAGCTCGCGAACGCCTCGTCCGGTAAGAACTACATCGAGACCGTCTGGGGCCGCGGGTACGTCCTGCGCGATGGCGTAGCCGAGATGCAGGCCTTGGCCGGTTAGAGCCTCTCACCCGCGTTTTGCGAGCAGGCTCCAGAACCGTTGCGCGTCGAACAGCGGCGTCTGGCCGCCTATCTGACCAGCATGTCGGGGAACTATGCCGCCTCCGGTTGAGCCTGCGCGGCCGGTGTTTCGCCCATGGTCGCAGATCCAGCGCCCATGATCGCTTGTAGGGAACCCGCAGCACTGAACGAGTGAGTTGCCCGAGCTTCCGTTGGCATCTGCCTCGGTGTCACCGGCCCGGCCGTAGCTGACGCACTCGACACACCGAACTGACCTGAGGGGATGAGGCTGCGTCCGGCATCCGCATGCCGAGGTGTCCCGCAGCCATTCGCTCGCGCCTTGAACCGCCGGGGCCAACCCTGACGGAGGCTGCTCAAGATACAATCGAAGAATAGACGAACTTTTGCGCTCCTCCGCCTGCGCGGCCGGATCGCTGAGGACGAGGGAAAAACAAGGACAAGGTTTGGGCGAAGGTGACTTCGTCGAAAACCCCGGAAGGACGGGAACAACGGAACGCGGCTCTTGGAGAGAGCCCGCGGGACGTCGGCGCGGCTCCTTCGATCCTTCCCTCAACCTGAGAACCCACATCATGACATCATACACCGTGCCCCAGGGCGCGAACGCCGTCGCACGCCTTGCGGAGCCCGCCGGTATCACCGTGCGCGCCGAGATCAGCCGGCCCCGCCGCCATCGGGACGGGTGGCAATTCGAGCTCAGCCCCCTCGATCGATCGCGGACAGGACGGCTGAGCGCCTTCATGTCCGCGGGCTTCGCCCGACAGATCGAAGACGCTTCCGGCATGCTGTTTCACGCCCAGGATCTCCTCGGGCAGCATGAGGTGATGTTGACGGTCAGCATGGATGCGTTGCTCGGACTGACCGCGCGCATCATCGGCCTCGATCGCGGGATCCTGGTCGAGGCCTGGAACCGGCAGGATGCGGCCCTCGAGGCGGCGCTCATCGCGGAAGGGGTCTGGCAGGCCCAGCGTGCCCTCTCGAGGCCGCAACGGCTGCGCCGCGTGTTGCTGATCGAACCGGGCGCGGGCGCCAGTACAGGGGCGATCAGCGGGATCCTGTCTCGATGGGCCGATCTGGGGATGATTGCCCTGATCCGCTGGTCCGTCGCTTTCGAAGAACCCGGATCGCTCGAGGTTCTCCACCAGACCCTCGAGGCCGCGACAGATCAGGTCGAGTGGGGCACCGCCGACGCACTGATCGTCGATCGCGGCCCGGGTTACGCCTTCCGAGCCTTGTCGGACCCGGCTCTCGTCCGGCGGTTATGTCAGTTTCCAGTGCCGATCCTAACGCTGCAGGGGGGCCATCCGAACCTGCTCGATCGGCTGGCCTGGCACGCCTTCGAGACGACCGAGGCAATGGAGGCGGCCCTGACGGACATCCTCAGGGAGGAGGTCCGGCCGGCCGGCCGTGAACGCCTCGACGCGATCGTCCGCGAACTGGAACGGATCGCGGTCGCAGCCGCCATGGCCCGAGCGGGGGCCCTCTACGACTGAAAGCTTTCGCCCGGCTGCCGATAGCGGCAGCCGGATCCCATGATCGGGCCTCTGTCGCTCGCTCATGAGCCAATTGCACGCATCCGCACTGCGGGCAGCGCCGGGAATGGCGCCGCACCGCTTTCACTTCCCTCAGATCACCCACCCCCATTTTGGAACCCACCATGCGTTACCGCAAAATTCCCGGCTGGAGCGCCGCGCTCCCGGCTGCCCCACCGCCTCGCCCGTTTATCGAGGACGGCGGCAGCCAGCCTCTCGCGAGCGACCGTCCCGTCGCGATTACCGCCACCGCCATACCGCTTCAGCACCTCCTGGCCTCGCTGCGCCAACACGTGAGAGGCGACCACGTCGTTCATGCCAGCGTGCTCAGCGTCGAGGCGACGGCGCGGGATGGCTTCGTCCTGCTCCTTGGCGAGGCCGAGCCAGCAAGCCGAAGCGAACCGCCCCGGCTCGAAGCTCACCTCAGCGAGGATCAGCGAGCTGTCATCGAGGCCGAGCTCGGACGGCCCTTCGATCCTCTCATCCTGGCCAACCGCAAGGCCGAAGTGCGCCTACGAACCTCTCTGAAGCAACGCTTTGGTCGTGGTGCGACGATCCAGGCCAAGGTCATCGGCCTGCACGCGATCAGCGAAGTCCCAATCGAGCTCGAGATCCAACGCGAGGAGGTGCTGAGATTGCTCCGAATCGGTGGTGTACGGTTCGGGCCGTCAACCTGGAAGGAGCCGGAGGAGCCCTACCACGTCGCGGTCATCGCATCGGAGGTTGGTGACGCCCTACGCGACGTGGAGCATGTGCTGAAGCCTTTCGAGACTTTGGGGCTGATCGCACTCCACCGGATCAAGGGCACCTTCGAGGGACCGAGCGCTGAGAGGTCTCTGATCGAGGCAATGGCCAAGGCTGAAGCGCTTCATGCCAAACACGGCTTGTCCGCCACCCTCGTGGCGCGAGGCGGAGGCCCTGCCTCGTCCTTCTTACCCCTGAACGCCTGGGCGACGGCCGCGGCGGCGCGGCGCCTTCCGAACCTCGTTGTCGGCGTCGGCCATGCCGCAACGCCGCGAACCGTTCTCGACGACGTGGCGGGACGCTCTGTGCCAACGCCAACCGCAGCAGCCATGCTGATCCGCGATCTTCTCCGCGGCACGGCGCTACGGGCCGAACAGGCCCTCGCTGCCCTGGAGGAGGCTATGCGTGAAGACATCCAGGCAGAGGCACGCAGAGCGCTCGCACGGGTGATGGCGGCGTATGAAGACGCCGTCCATCTGTGTGTCACGAACGCCGAACAGCAGCTTCTCAAGCTCGGACTGACGGTCGAGCGCAGCCTGCTTGCGTCCATCGCCTCTCATAGCGAGGTGATGGTCGCAACCGAAATGACAGCTGAAGGCGTTGGCAGCGACGAACGTCCTCCGGACCCACACGCCCCCCACGACCCTCTCACAGAGGCCGTCCTGGCGATGGTGATCGAGGCCGAGACCGGCCTCGTCATGCAGTCGGCGGCCGATGCACGTCGTGCAAGCCGCCTCATCCTGCAGTTCACCGACGGCCTTGTGGGCGTCAGCGTCCGCAACCAGTCCCCACCGAACACGACACACTGATCCCCCCTCATCCAAAGGACCCTCAGATCATGAACGACACGCAGAATACCCCTATCCCCTTCCTTGAAGCGCTTCGTCGAATTGAGGCCTTGACGTTAAAGATCCAACGCGAGCGGCTCGCCGCTTTTGAAACCGTCGAAGAGACTTATGCCGAGATCCAGGGCCTCCGCCTTGTCCTGGTCGCACGGGTCGCCGCGCTGCGCAGCGTGACAGGCTGAACCATATCCCTAGGACGTCCTCTAACCGGAACAGGATTGAACGGGGGACGGAGCAGCCCATGATGAGCTGCTTCGGCACTGCGAGGGACTTCACCACACGAGGAGAGCGTCCCGCCGTCAATCTATCGACCACCGGGATCGCATTACTTCATAGTCGTCGATAGGACCGGACCGGGAGGATCCGGTCCATCCCGCATGGGCACCGATCAAAATCCCAAGATGTAACGGGGTACGACATGACGCTTGGATCCAGGCTCCTGGGCGCCCAAATTGCTCTGCTGTGACGAAAGCTGGTCTTGCCCTCAGTCATGATGGGGGGATGATTTGTTGCGTACGAAACACCATCTGAGAGATAAGCTTGGTTAGAGGGTATTGTTTCGTACGACATGATCGATGTGCTGACGGACCCGACCACGCGCACTTATTCCGGTCTCACGGAAGCCTACGATTTTTTCAACGAGCGCCTGTTCTCGGCCAAGCTGCCGCCGTGCCTCATCACGATGCAGCGGAAAAGTAAGGCCTACGGCTACTTCGCTGGCCGCCGCTTCAGCACGCGCAGCGGTGAGGAGGTCACCGACGAGATCGCACTGAACCCGAGTCATTTCGCCGGCCGCACCACCGAAGAAACGCTGTCGACGTTGGTCCATGAAATGGTCCATCTCGAGCAGCACCATTTCGGAACGCCGTCGCGCCCTGGCTACCATAATTCTCAATGGGCTTGCCTGATGAAGGAGGTCGGTCTGATTCCGTCAGTGAGCGAAAAACCCGGTGGCAAAGAGACTGGACAGCAGGTCAGTCACTACATTGAGCCGGGGGGGTATTTTTCGGTCGCGTGCTCTGAACTCATTAACGAGAGGGGCTTCGTGTTGCCCTATGTGGAGATTTGGGAGGAGACCGAGCGCGAAACGCGGGCAAGGAAGGCTTCGAGCAAGACGAAATACACTTGCCCGGAATGCGGGGTGAATGCGTGGGCCAAGCCCAGGACCGAGCTCGACTGCGGTTCGTGCCATTTATCGATGCAGGCCGCGGGCACGACGGAGAGGGAGAGCAGTTGAGCGAAGGCGGGGCACGCCAGCGATCAACCCGCTTGGGCTCAGACCGAGGGGTTCACTCTACGTCGTAAAATTCTCCCGTCCGAGATCCTGGGCTGCGCTGGCTTGGTGAGTGCTCTCACCGCCAGTGAAAATCCAAAAACCATTTTTCGCGCACCGGCCCGCCAGTTCAAACTGCTCGCTCGCTTCGTGCAAAAACCTGGATTGCGGATCACCCAGCTGAGGGAGGTGACCGTCCTCACCACCAGTGAAATATCCGAACTCCATTTTTCACAAGCGGTCCCCCCGTTCAAACCGCCTGCTCGTCTCATACTGAAAGCGGGAATGTGGACGGCCGAGATCTGGCGGGTGCAATCGTCCTGACCGCGCGTGGAAAAAAACTTGAAACCCATTTTTCACAAACCGGTCGGTCGGTTCGAACTGACCGCTGGGGACAGAGCGCTGTGCTGGTTTCCCATGAACGCGCTTTTCAAAACCGTGCACCATTTTTCAGTCCCGGACTTCTGAGCCTGCTCCAAAGGCAAAGCTTGCTCGCCCGACGCTCCCAGCGGCACAGGCTTGACCGCAGGCCCTAGGCGCCCCGCGCCCCGCTCCGCCGCTGGCCCGTGCAGTCCCTCCAACTGCATCAGAACACAGACTTGTTTTTCGCGCGATCCGCCTGTGCCTGGATCCCAGCCCGAGCACCAGGCCTCGGCGCCCCAGTGAAAAATTGGTCCGGTCCGTATTTCACCGGCCGAACCGCAGCTGTGAAATTACAGAGGCACCAATTTTTCACTGATCCGAAGGCCGGCCGGGTGATCAGACTGCAAAATCCATCACGGCGATTTTTCACACTCTGGATCTGCCCCAGTGCAAATTGCAGAGAGCCCATTTTTCACACCGTCTTTTGCCTCTTTGCGACTGTGTGAAATCGATCTGCGCGATTTTTCACTCGGCGCGTTCGGGATTGCTGAGATATCCCCCCGTCCTATTTTTCACTGGGTCACTCGCCCCCCGGAAGGGCACCAATTTTTCACGCCGATCTTACCCCCAGGCAGTGGAGCGTCTTGGTCGGTGTAAGCGCAGGGGGGGGGGAATTTTCACAATCGTCCACGACACAAGGTAAAGCATTGAATTTACTTGTTTTAATAAAGCAGCAGGTCCGGGCATGAGCACTCATACAAACCCCAAGAGAGCACGGATCAGGATAGGGGCAGCACGCTATTTCGCGGCTTGAAACAGCGCTTTGCGGGAACTGCTGTGCCCCACGGATCCGAGTGAGAAACCGCCCGTAAGAACAGGTCCCCAAAAGATCCCAGAAGACCCATGATCCGACGATCCTGGCCTCGCTAGCTCAATGGCTCAATTCCCCAAATGTGACGCACCCCTGCGGGCGCATCTCATTTGGCGGCTCTGGCTAGTTGATTTTGGTTGCAGTCCCAGTCGCCCTGGCTGAACAATTGGGCGTTTCCAATTCGGTTCGACGTATCACCCCTTCCAGGGCTCACTGCAGCTCGATCGGTTGGTCATGCCTTCGCCTCCCCGCCTAGCTGGGTCAGGGGATCAAGTTGCCACTTCGGATCCCTTTTTTCAGAGATGCGGACCAAGCGCGCATCATTACGGATCGATTTTTCACACCGTTCCCGATCCCGGCCACGCGAAATCCAAGTCGGCTATTTTTCACTCTGAGTTTTGAGCTCGACCGGGATATAGGCTCGCCCCGTTTTTCACTCAGACGCCCCTGATACGACGCCGAGATCCCATTTTTCACACCGACCCGTGAGGCCCAGAACAACGCTCCGAGACAACTGGAAGACCGATGATCCAACGGCCCTGGCTTCGCTAGGGTCATGTCCCAGGTGGTGGTGTAGCTGATGGGTGGTCATCGGCGATCGCCGGGTAGGGTCGGGTTGTGAGAGCCAACCCGAACTCGAGAGATCCACGATGACCGGCGAGATGATGGCCCCGCGTGCTGATGGGAAAAAGTGCGGACGCGGATTTGCTACGTGAGGTGATCGGCTTTGCAGCCGAGCGCCGCGCCCGTTTCCGCAGCCTTCGCGCTCTGGCCTATGTCTGTGCTGGCCCGTGCGCCCTAGAAGCCTGCCGGCTCCTCGCTTAGGCAGAGACCGGCCCAAATGTCCTGGAGCCGGCTAGCGTCGCCCTCACCCCCTTGGCGCCGCTCGACCGCCGCGCGATCCTCGCCTCCTATGGGCGCCTCACCATCTGTCGAAGGAACTGACGCATGATGCGCCCGCGAACGACCGTGCCTCTATCGCCAGCACCAACGCTGCGGGAAGCCTCTCCGGCTCCGACTTGGCAGGTAGCCATCGTGCCGATCGCGGAAGCGGTGATTGGACTAGTTGCGGCAGTCGAGAGCCAGCCAACGGCTGGTCCGGCGATTAGAGCGTTTCAGGCCGCCATTCGGCGCAAGGGCCAGGATGCCGCTGAGGCTGGTGGGACGGAAGCGATGGAGGCAACCCTACGCACTGCTGCCGACGCCGCTCCTGACCGTGCTGAGCGCCGTAAGAGCATCATTGATAAGGCGTGGACAGGGTTGCCAGGATGGCGGATCTGAAAAGGCGAGAACCGTGGTTCATATCTCCCATCTCCACCTCCCGATTTTGCAGCCCGAGGACGTCATTCCGCACTTGGGCGCTGCGCATCACTACCGCGAAGGCCGATCCGCTTTTCTGATTGCTGAGACTTGGTTCGCAGGACAGCGCACGCTGCCAGGTCTTCCAGTGATGATCCAGTACGTCCTCAACCAGTACCCACGGCTGGCCGGCGCAGAGCTCGTCGACGCTTTTCTGGAACGGTGGATCGAACTCGGGGATGGCCTAAAGCCGTCGCAAGCCGATGTGCTGGCCGTTCTCGGGTTGCCGGGAGAGCTAGCCGTCATGGCTGTAGAAGGGAAGGTCGACGAGGCGTTCGGCCCACGGGTCTCAGAATGGCTTGTAGGTGGATCGAAGGGTAAGATCGCTAGGTTGAATCGACTCTCCACGACGCTAGGCCTTAGCACGGAGGCGACCAACCCCCTTCGCTATCAACTGCTCCACCGAACCGCCTCAGCCATCTACGAGGCGAAACGCTACCGCGCCCGCGTCGCGGTAATGATGGTCCATTCATTCGATCCAGGCGATGCCGGCCTTGCGGACTTCAAGGCCTTCGCCACCGCCATAGGGCTGCCGACAGCAGATGCGACGCGCTTGGCCGGTCCTGTTCAATGTGAAGGTGTCGATCTCTTCCTTGGATGGGCCGCCGACCGACCATCCAGCGAAGGCTTCTCAATCGTGGACGGCCGCAAATCCGACTCCGGCTTCTTCGACGAGGATTGATCAACCAGGGACCACGCATGAAAAACGGCGAGGCTTCCGCCCCGCCGCTCGATCAGCTGAGTCTTTCGGTCGTCAGAGGCCCATCATGGTCCTGGCGGAGCCAACGACCGTTGCGAGAAAGCCGAAGGCGAACGCGCCGATCATCGCGTAGCTGAAACCCTTCATCTGCATGATCGAAGCCCTATCGACCGATTAGCAGCGGTTCCCGCCGGAGGTCTGGCCGTACTGCTGAACGGGGAAGTTCTGCTGGTTGGCATTGCCCTCGGCGGCCGAGCTCATCGGGCAGTTGGCCGGGTTACGCGAGAAGGCGCTGTCGCGGGCACCAAGCGAGCCAGTAGCATCGACCTCATACGAGTTGAACGAGGTGTAGCGGGACGGACGCTCGAAAGCCATCGCGGACGAGATCGGAGCAACGCCAAGAACAAGAGCGGTGGCGATGGCGGCGATACGGGTCTTCATGTGGATGACTTAGCTCCTTTGCGCTACAGTCCTGGGATCAGGTCTGTTTGTTGCTGTATGAGACTAAGATAGGGTGCCGATCTAATTCTTGACGTGCCGGCGCGCACGCAATGGCGTGGATTAACTCTCCTGTAGCGGAGGCCATGACCCCACACGAAGAAGTCGCCTAAGGCAAAGGTAGCGATGTGGGTGAG
Source organism: Methylobacterium sp. WL19 (assembly GCF_008040005.1). NCBI lineage: Bacteria > Pseudomonadati > Pseudomonadota > Alphaproteobacteria > Hyphomicrobiales > Methylobacteriaceae > Methylobacterium > Methylobacterium sp. WL19. Next base: position 4,654 of record NZ_VRVC01000101.1, on the reverse strand, counting down.
GAGCGGGCGGTAGGGCGGATGGCGTGAGGAAGAGGAGCGTCCCCAACAAGGCACAGGGCAGTGCCATAAGCACTTGTTGAATACCGCTGCGTGTTGGCTCCGCGATCCCGTGCGTCGTATGGGGCTCGCGGAATCGTTAAGGGAGTTGACCGGCATGGCAGATGGAGTGCGGCCTACGCAGTCGCGGTTAGGGCTGGCCGTCACAGTGGCCTTCGCGATCCTGTTTGCAGGGGTCGGTACGCTCGGCTGGGGCTGGTACCGCTACGTCACCGCTGGCCCAACGCCCTACGACGAGGTTGGCATCGAGGTGAACCGCCGTCTGCCAGAGTCGCTACGGACTTGGGGTTGCGAGCGCATCAAAGAGCGTTTCCCGCGCTCTGTGCCACCCTACGGTTGCCAGCCCGGGCAGATCTGATCGAGGCTGGCGACGCAGTTTATCTCACCCCTCCACTCTTCCGCGAGCAAGCTCGTGGGACCCAGAAGGTGCACAGCGTCAGTAATCTGACGACAACAACCTCAGCTAGAAGCTACCGCACTTCAGAGTACGGCCCCCGAAACAGGTCGCCCGAGGCCCTTCGCCTGAACAACGTTCGCCACCGCCGGCGCCGATGTTCAGGGCGATCGTGGTTCATGTGGCAGCGCTGACATAAGGCTGCGAGGTTCCTGTCCGCATTGTTGGCAGTGTCGTGATCGCGATGTGCGGTTGCCAGCACGACTTTGGTAGAGCGGAGGCTCCCGAGATCCTCGAAGCTCGGGAGGATCCTTAGGGCGTGCCCAGTTCCGTCGCGCCAGGAGCCGGTCTCCGCATCCCACCAACGTCCATCACCCAGGTGATAGACAGCCTTTCCATGAGGCCGCCCACAGCTCTCGCAAGCCCCCCCGGCGCGTTGGAAGCGTATCACTGCAGAGAGCTGCGGCCAGTCGATTGGATAAAAGAAGCGATGTTCGCGCCGGATCGGCATCGAGATCAGGCCTCGCTGACTGTAGCTGCAGCCTGACTGCGGGCCCGGGCCTGGGGGAAATAGCTGTAGAAGGTGTCCCGACTGATCCCGAGCCGTTTAGCGATAGCTGCGATCGAGATGGTGCCGGATTGCAGCAGGGCGCGGCCTACCTCGATATCAGCCTCGGTGAGCTTCTTTGGCCGGCCGCCCTTCCGGCCGCGGGCCAGCGCCGCTTTCAGCCCTTCCATTGTCCGCTCGCGGTTCAGGTCGAGAAAGTACTCGGCCATGGCGCCGTGCATCTGCAGAGCGAAGCGACCGTGAGCCGTGTCGCTATCAAACTGCTCGGTGAGGCTTCGGAAGTGAACCTCCTTCGTCCGCAGATTGTCGATCGTGCGCATCATCTCAACGAGCGAGCGACCGAGCCGATCAAGCTTCCAGACTATGAGCACATCGGTCGGACGCAGGTAGGCGAGAGCGGCATCGAACTCAGGACGTTTCGTGCCGGCCTTTCCAGATTTCTTCTCCTCGAACAGTCGTTCGCATCCGGCCTTGGTCAGCGCATCGCGCTGCAGGTCGAGGTTCTGATCGAGGGTAGAGACGCGGGCATATCCGACGAGCATGTCGGGATAGTGATTCAAGCACGTTTATCTGGCAATAGAAAACCAGTCATATTTTCCCGACATAAACGGAGCCGTTTGCCCCCGATTAGGAAGCACATCCAGCATATGTCGGGAAAACGATCGAATATCGGACATGGATGCTGATAGCGCGATCGTCTCGTTTGGGTGGTTATGCGAAGGTCTGCTTTCGGGCCGAATTTTTGAAAAGCGGACGCTGCATAGCACCGAGGCAAACCTTCGTAAGTGCTGACCTGTAACCTTCCAGGCACACATCGTCGGAAAGCCTTTGCGTGCCATTGACGGCGGACGCTTTGATCGCGCTCCTTATCTCCGACGGTTCCTCCCCGGAGGATCAAAAGGGAACGCGGTGAGGATGAGGTCCGAAAGGGCCTCCCCGAAGCCGCGGCTGCCCCCGCAACTGTAAGCGGCGAGCCCATCATCAACACGTCACTGGGTCTTCGGGCCTGGGAAGACGATGAGAGGGCGGTGACCCGCGAGCCAGGAGACCTGCCGTCAGTCGTGGTCACACGCGAAACGCATCGGGCGGGGTGTCCTGATGGGTGTCGAGGCGTTCGGCTGTCCTTACGGCAGGCAAGCGCCCAGGCCTCGTTCGCGGTGACGTGCCACAGACGTCGCCCGAGGCTTGTCCCGTGTCCTTCCCCTCTCGATCCGCGTGCTTGCGCACGCTCGCGCTCGCCTGCGCCTCCCTTCCCGTATCCGCCCTGGCGCAGCAGACCGCCGCCCCCTTCGCCGACGTCCCGCGCGGGGCAGAGGCGGCCGTCACGCTCTCCGAGCTTTCCGTCTCCGCCACCGGCGTGCCGACGCCCGTCGACCAGGTCGGATCGAGCGTCACCGTGCTCACCGCCGCCACTCTGGAGGCCCAGCAGCGCCGCACCGTCCCGGATGCCCTCCAGCAGGTGCCGGGCCTCAACGTCGTGCAGACCGGCGGCCCGGGCGGTCAGACCTCGGTATTCATCCGCGGCTCGAACTCGAACCACGTGAAGGTGCTCATCGACGGCATCGACGCGACCGACCCGTCGAACCCGAACGGCTCCTTCGACTTTGGGCAACTCCTGACCGACGACCTCTCCCGCATCGAGGTGCTCAGGGGTCCCCAGAGCGGCCTCTACGGCAGCGACGCCATCGGCGGCGCGATCTCCTTCACGACGAAGCGTGGCGAAGGACCGGCCAGGGCAACCGCGCGGATCGAGGGCGGCTCATTCGGGACGTTCAACCAGAGCGGCCGGATCAGCGGGTCGGAAAACGGCTTCGACTACTCGGTGTCGATCCAGCATCTCCGGGCTGCCGCAACGCCTGTGACGCCGCCCAACCTCGTCGCCCCAGGAACGACGACCCGCCCGAACTACTACGACAACGAGACCGTCTCGGCGAAGTTCGGCTACCAGTTCACCGACACGTTCCGAATCAACTCGATCACGCGGTTCATCAACTCGAAGCTGCTCTTCAGCGGCGACGACTATGGCACCTTCCCGGTGACGCTGGGCGGCCTGCGCAGCCAGGCGGACGTGCAGCAAGTCTTCACCCGCAACGAGGCCGAGTGGACACCGTTCGCCGGTTTCCACAACGTCTTCGCGATCAACTACTCGAACCTCTACAACCGCCAGGTCCAGAACGCGTACGACCCGTTCAACCCGCTCCCGACCGCCGGCCTCGGCGAGCGCACGCGGTACGAGTACCGCGGCGACTACCAGCTCTCGCCCGGCAACCTCGTTCTGTTCGGCGCGCAGCGTGACGACGAGAGCCTGTCGACCACCGATCCGAACCCGTTCGGTTCCGGCAACCTGCGGGCCAGGAACGGCAATACCGCCGGCTACGGCGAGATACAGCTGACGCCGTTCGACCGTGCCTCTTTCGTCGCCAACGTTCGCCACGACGAGAACGACGCCTTCGGACCGGCCACCACGTTCCGCGTCGCCCCGAGCTACATCCTGCCGTTCACCGACACGCGGATCAAAGGCAGCGTCGGCACCGGCTTCAAGGCGCCGACCCTGAGCCAGCTGTTCCAGAGCTTCCCGGCGTTCAACTTCTTCGCCAACCCCAACCTCAAGCCGGAAGAGAGCCTCGGCTACGATGCCGGCTTCGAACAGCCGCTCGGCGAGCGCGTTCTCGTCGGCGCGACCTATTACGCCAACGACTTCAAGAACCTGATCAACACCAACGCCAGCTTCACCTCGAACGAGAACGTCGGGCGAGCCGAATCCTACGGGGCCGAGGCCTTCGTTGCGGTCCGGTTCACCGACACGCTCTCGGGCCGGGTCGACTACACCAACACCGTGACCAAGAATGAGATTACCAACCAGGAGCTCCTGCGCCGGCCCCGCCACAAGGGCAGCGCCACCGCTCAGTGGACGCCGATCCCCGGCCTGAGCTTCAGCGGGACGGTGATCGTGCTTGGCCACTTCGTAGACGGAAACCGAGACTTCTCGATCCAGAGGCTGAAGAACCCGGGCTTCACCCTGGTCAACCTCGCGGTCAACTACGACGTGAACGAGACGGTGAGTGTGTTCGGCCGGATCGATAACCTGTTCGACCGCCGCTACGAGAACCCCACCGGCTTCCTCGGGCCGGGCCTCGCCGTGTACGGCGGCGTCCGCGTGACGACGTTCTGAGGATTGCGATGTCGATGCGATGGACGCTGGCTGCGCTAGCGATTGCGGTCTGGCCTGGTCTGTCAGGTGCGGGGTGGGCGGCAGACGAGCCGGCGCATCCGGTCCACGTCGTCTCGATGAACCTCTGCGCCGACGAGCTGGTCCTGCGGCTCGCCGACCGCGACCAGGTCACCGCAGTGACCTACCTCGCCCATGACCCGCGCAGCTCCACCGTCGCGCGGGAGGCCACCGGCATCGCGGTGACCCGTGGCCTGTCGGAGGAGATCGTCGCGCTCCGGCCCGACCTCGTCGTGGCCGGAGCCTTCACGACGCGGACCACGGTGGGCCTGCTCAAGCGCGTCGGCTTCCCCCTTCTCGAACTCGGCGTACCCAACGACTTCGAGGGGGTGCGGGCCCAGATCCGGACCGTCGCCGCGGCCCTCGGGCACCCGGCGCGCGGCGAGGCGATGGTCGCGGACCTCGA
>NZ_VRVC01000100.1:0-19506 GCF_008040005.1 Methylobacterium sp. WL19 | reverse complement strand
TCGCCGAGCCGAGGCTCCCGTCGCCGCCCCGTTTCGCCGACGAGGCCGCGCCCGCATTGCCCCTCGGCAGTGACCCGGCATCGCCCCTCCTGCCGGATCTCCTGCCCGATCCGCCGCCGCCGCCCGTCGAGGACGCCCGGCAGAGCCCGATCCGCGCGGTCGAGCCCGATTCCGAAGCGGCACCGGCGCGCCGGATCAAGCCGAACAAGCCGCCGCGGGCGGTCAAGCCGACGGCCATGGTCGATACGGTCATTCCGGCACCGGAGCCCGCGCCCATTGTCGCGGACGCCCCCCCGGCGCCAGTCGCGGTGCCTCCATCGCCGCCCCGCGAGGCCGATCGGGAGGAGCCCCTGGGCCTGCGATCGTCCGTCGTGGATGAGCCGGAGACTGCGCCGGAGCCCGTGCCCGCCCCGCCGCCGCCGCCCGAGGAAGCCGATCCAGCCGCGAGCCCCGCCAAGGGCGGTCTTGCGGTGGTGGGCACTTATGCCTCCGGTGGCAACACGTACGTGATGTACTCGAACGGCTCCATCGAGGCGGATACGCCGCGCGGCCAGTTCACCTTCGATTCTCTCGACGAGCTCAAGGCCTTCGTCGAGGCGGGCGGCGAAGAGGGGGCCGCCCGCGGCGCGGCGTGACGCTCCCGTCAGGCCAGCGGGTTCAGCCCCTCGGTCCGGGCGGGCAGCGGCGCCGTCATGGTCAGGCGAAACCCTTCGGGCGGATAGCTCGTGGCGATGTCGGCACGGACCTGGGCCGTGAGCACGCGCTGCAGCAGGCGTGAGCCGAAACCCTGGCGGGTCGGCGGTCGCACCGGGGGCCCATCGGATTCCGACCATTCGAGATGCAGCGTCTTGCCGTCCGCATCCTCCGTGACGTTCCAGGTGATGGTGACCCGTCCCTCCTGCGTCGAGAGCGCGCCGTGTTTCGCCGCGTTGGTGGTCAGTTCGTGGATCGCCATGCCGATCGGGACCGCGATCTCGGAGGCGAGGTCCACCGGTGGCCCGTCGAGGACGATCCGCCTCGCGCCCGGACCGTCCGAGGCACCGTCGCCATAGGGTCTGAGCTCGTTCTCCAGGAGGTTGCGCAGGGAGGCGGTCTGCCAGGTATCCTCGGTGAGGACCGAATGGGTATGGGCGAGCGACATGATCCGCCCGACGAAAGCCTCGTAGAAACTCTCGATGCTCGACGCCGTGCGGGCGGTGGAGCCGACGATGGCCTGGACGGTCGCCAGAGTGTTCTTCACCCGGTGGTGCAATTCGCGGATCAGCAGGGCCTGCCGCTCTTCGGCGATCCTGCGTTCGGTCACGTCGGCGACGACGCCGATGAGCCTGCGGGGGAGGCGGTCGGGGGCGTCGCTCTCGAAACGCCCGGCCATGTCGATGATGCGCCACGCGCCGTCATGCGCGCGTTGGATGCGGCCGCTGGCCTGAAGGGTGGAATCCTCGCGCAGAGCCGTCGAGATCGCCCGGCGGAACGCGGGGCGGTCGTCGGGATGGAGGACGGTACTCAGGAATTCGCGCTTACCGAGTGCCCCCTCCTCGGGGCGACGCCCGAAGATCGCGAACATGCGCTCGTTCTCCCAGACGGCCTGATCGTCCAGCATGTGCCATTCGAAGATGCCGAGTTCGGCCAGCGACGTGGCGATGCGCAGGCGCTCCTCGCTCTCGCGGAGGGCGTCGCGCGCGCCCACCCGCGTCGTCACGTCCTGCAGCACGCCCACCACGATTCCGGACCGGTCGCCCACGGCACCGATCGCCTGCCCCCTGGCACTGACCCGGATCTCGATATCGTCGCCCGCGCGACGCAGGCGGGCCTCGATGGCGAAGGGGGTGCCGGCGCGCATCGCCGCACGGGCGGTCGCCTTCACCCTCTCCACCTCGGGTGCCTCCATCAGGCCAGCGACCTGCGGCCAGGTCAGTGACGTACCGGGAGGGAAGCCGAGGATATGGGCCGCCCGCCGCGACACTCTGAGGAGTCCGTCCGCGAGATCGATCCGCCATTCTCCGAGCCCGGCGGCCGTGAGGGCGGCGCGGTTCTCCTCCGAGCGCACGATGTCGTCGGCGTCGACCCGTTCCACTACGAAGGTTCGAAGGTGGCCCTCATCCGTGGCCGCCGAAGGTCGGATGCGGACGTCCAGGGGCGTGCCGCTCGTGGTGGTCCAGCGCCGGATGCCGGCGAAGAGCACGTCGGGACCGTCTCCGAACACGGTGACGGGTTGGCCCGGTAGGCTTCCGGCTTCGTATCCGAGCAGGGTCGTCAGGAACCGGTTGGCATCGTAGATGCGATTCGTGGCGGGATCGACGATCACCAGGCCGATCCCGGCCTCCTCGAAGCCGCGCCGATAGGGGTCGGCCGGGGAGCGCGCATCCCCTGGCACTGGCGATCCTCGATCAGATCCGCTGCCCACTCCGCACCCTCACTCGGCGGCGCCCCGGACTCGTATGGGGCATCATCGCTCGATCCGGTAACCCCGGATGCTCGTTGCCTCGGCATCTGAGGTCGCAACGCTCTGCGCCGCAAGGGCTTACGACGAAAAAGCAGTGCTGGACCGCACCCGTTCAGCCGAGGCGGCGGAACTCCAGGTAGGTCGGACCACGGCCGGCCGCGATCGCCTTGGCCTCGTAGCGGGTACCCGGCCATTCCGGGAAGGGTCGCGTCCAATCGGCCGCCGCTTCGGCGGTCCAGTCGAGGGCGTCGCACCGGGCCGCCCGCACCAGGGTCCAGCCCGCATAATCGTCGATGTCGCTGGCAAAGCGGAAGACGCCGCCGGGCTTCAGGACCCGGGCGATCTCGGCCAGTGTCTCGTCCGAGACGAACCGCCGCTTGCGCTGGCGGCGCTTGGGCCAGGGATCGGGATAGAGCAGGTAGACGCGGGCGAGGCTCGCATCCGGAATGGCGGCGAGGAGCTGCGTGGCGTCCTCGTCCCAGATCCGGACATTGGCGAGGTCGCCGTCATCCACGGCCCGCAGCAGCTTGACGACGCCGTTGACGAAAGGCTCGGCGCCGATGATGCCGACCTGCGGGTGGCGCGTAGCCTGGGCGGCCAGATGCTCGCCGCCGCCGAACCCGATCTCGAGCCAGACCTCGTCCACCGGATGGGGGAAAAGCGCGGGCAGGTCGAGCCGCGCACCTTCCGCCGGCAGGGCTACGCGCAGGCGCGGCAGCAGATCGGCCAGACGTTGCTCCTGTCCGGCCCGCAGGCGCTTTCCCTTGCGCCGGCCGTAGAAGGCGCGGTCCGCGCCCTCGATTGCCGTCCCGCCCTCGTCGGGCGGGAGTTCATCCCGCCCGTACGCCACGGGTCAGGACAGGGCCGACTTGAGCTTGTCGGCGAGGTCGGTGCGCTCCCACGAGAAGCCGCCGTCATCCTCGGGCTTGCGGCCGAAATGGCCGTAGGCGGAGGTGCGGGCGTAGATCGGCTTGTTGAGGCCGAGGGCGAGGCGGATGCCGCGGGGCGAGAGGTCGAGGGCATCCATCAGCACGGTCTCGAGCTTGGCCTCGTCGACGGTCCCGGTGCCATGCAGGTCCACGTAGATCGAGAGCGGCTTGGCGACGCCGATGGCGTAGGCGAGCTGGATCGTGGCGCGGGTGGCGAGGCCGGCGGCCACCACGTTCTTGGCGAGGTAGCGCGCGGCGTAGGCCGCCGAACGGTCGACCTTGGTCGGATCCTTGCCCGAGAAGGCGCCGCCGCCATGCGGTGCCGCGCCGCCATAGGTGTCGACGATGATCTTGCGGCCGGTGAGGCCGGCATCCCCGTCCGGGCCGCCGATGACGAACTTGCCGGTGGGATTGACGTGCCAGACGGTCTCCTCGCCGACCCAGCCCTGGGGCAGGGCCGCCAGGATGTAGGGCTCGACGATGGCGCGCACGTCGGCGGAATCGAGGGTTTCGTCGATGTGCTGGGTGGACAGCACGATCTGGGTGACGCCGACCGGACGGCCGTTCTCGTAGCGGACGGTGACCTGGCTCTTGGCATCGGGGCCGAGCTTGGCCGCATCGCCCTGCTTGCCCTTGCGGGCGTCGGCCAGATCCTTGAGGATCTTGTGGGCGTAGTAGATCGGCGCCGGCATCAGCTCGGGCGTCTCGTCCGAGGCGTAGCCGAACATGATGCCCTGGTCGCCGGCACCCTCGTCCTTGTTGCCGGACGAATCCACGCCCTGCGCGATATCGGCGGACTGGGCGTGCAGGTGGATGGCGATGTCGTTGTTCTTCCAGTGGAAGCCCGACTGCTCGTAGCCGATGTCCTTCACCGCTTCACGGGTGAGGTGCTCCAGGTGCTCGAAGGTCACGGAATCCGGGCCGCGCACCTCGCCCGCGATGACGATGCGGTTGGTGGTGGCCAGGGTCTCGACCCCGAGGCGAGCTTCCGGCATCGCAGAAATATAGGCATCCACGATGGTGTCCGAGATCCGGTCGCAGACCTTGTCCGGATGGCCTTCGGAGACCGACTCGCTGGTGAACAGGTAGTTGGAACGCGGCATCTGAGGCCCCCCGGTTTCGGGTTCGCCTCGGCAGCGTTCGACCCGGTCTTCGGAACGGAGAGCTTCTGGCACTCCCTCCTCAGGCGGTCAAGATGACAAACCGAACGTATCCGCTAAAACGAACGAATCATACTGTAGATCAGCCGTTCAGCTTCTCGTCGAGGGCATGGATGGCGGCGGCGAATTCGCGGCGGTTGGCGTCCGAGAAATGCTCCGTCACGTGCTTGGCGACGACATCGACGAGACCGCTCCACGCGGCCTGCGCTCCATCCCGGGGTACGAAGGCCTGCTGGGGTGCCTCGCTCAGTCCACGGGGCGGGGCGTCGTCGCTACGGTTCATGCCATCGAAGAAGTAATCGATCGGCATGCCGGTCATGCGGCTTAAAATCTCGAGATGGATCGCGCTGATGCGGTTGATGCCCTTCTCGTACTTCTGGAGTTGTGCCGCAGACATGCCGAAGCTCTGGGCGACACGTTTCTGGGTCAGGGCGGATTTCTTCCTTTGCTCGGCGATGCGCATGCCGACATGGACATCGCGTGCATCGGTCTTTTGCCCAGCCATGTCAGATCCCGTCCAGTCTCATGAGCTTTACCGCGCACCTTGCCCTCGGGCAGATCCTCGACGCTCATGCTTCTTATGGTCGCTGTTTCTTCCACGTTCCCTTGTTCAACCCAACCCGAAAAAGACGGCACGGCCGCACTATTCCACGCCCTTGCCCGGCATTCAGCCGGGAGACGGGCGATCGGTCGAGGATGGGGTGATGGTGGCGTCCCCGGCAGGTCTCGAACCTGCGACCCCAGGTTTCATCCCACTTCGGCTTCCGCCGCCGCCCCTTGCCGGAGCGTTCGTGGTCTGGACTATCCCTTCGCCATGGATCGATCGGGAATGACCCTTCGCGATCTTTAGGCGCCGCCCGTCTAGTCTCTACACCTTCCCCGGATGGCTCCGGGGCTTGGCTCGGGATCGGCCGGACCAGCAAGCGTGCGGGCCGTGGGCGTTCCCCGAATTTGAGCGGATCCGCCGCGTGGTTTCCCCTCGCGACGCCCAATTGAAGTTTAGGAAACCTGTGCTCTGTCCAGCTGAGCTACGGAGACTCACCAAGCGTTTCCCTAGCATCATCGGACGGGGAGGCCAACCGGCGCTTGGAGCGGCAGTTTCAGGCCACCTTGCGCCGCAGCCACCGGCGCGCCTTCTGCGCGCGGGCGAACCATTCCGGATGGCTGCGCAGCCAGACCTTCGAGGCCTCGGCTCCGGCGATCGCGTGTTTCACCAGGCGGCCGCGCAGGGTCACGACCTCGTAGAGCTCGCTCAGGTCACGGGTCTGAACGCCGAAATCGGATTTGTAGGGCATCACGCCGACGGTGAAATCGAAATAGCCGAGTCCCTCGGCGCGGGCCCAGCGCAGGGTTTCGGCGACGATGTGGAGGCCCGGCGAGGTGTTGCGCCAGGCCTCTCCCGCCATGGTCAGCAGGATGCCATGGAAGGTCCCGCCATGGACGAGGCCGTAGGCGCAGGCGATCCATTCCCCATCGACCGCCAGTCCGAACAGGCGGACCGGTCCGCCGACGAGGCCCCGATGGGCGCCCTCACGGTAGAACGCCTCCACATCGGGCCGCGAGAGCAGGTTGAACCGGCCGATCTCGGCGAAGCGCGAGCGGCGCTGCTCCACCAGCGCATCGAAGATCCGGTCGATCTCCTCGGCGCTTCGCGCCTCCACGAAGGTGACGGTGCCCGCCCGCTCCAGTCGCCGGCGCAGCTTGGCCATGTCCTTCAGGGTGCTGGGACGGCACAGGCGCGCGAGCAGCGTCTCGGCGTCGCCCTCGATGGCGACGCCCGAGGCCTGCATGTCCATCCGGCTGCAGCCGGGCAGGGTGGCGAAGGGATTCGGCCGGCCGGTCACGTCGTCGGGGATGCGGCTGATCTGGATCAGGTCGGCCCTGGGGAGCACGTCGCGGATCGCCCTCCAGGCCTGGGCCATCTCGTCGGCGGAGAGGTCGATGCCGGGGGCGAGGATCGGTGCCGCATAGTCGCAGACGCCGAGATCGAGCCAGGTGATCGTCCGGTAGCCGCGAAGGCGCAGACGTGCCAGCGGCACCAGCATGACCGAACGCCCGTTGGCGTCGGTCACCTCGACGATGACCGGCTCGGCCTTGGAGGCGGTGCCCAGGCGCTCGACGACGGCCGTCGCCCAGTCGAGGCGCTGATAGGCCGTGGCGGTGCCATCGGATTCGAGCCTGCTCCAGAGATGGGCGACCGTCGCCATCGTCGTGTGGAGGCGCGCCTGGTAACCGCCGAGGGAGGTGGGGCGCGTCGGTGCGGGGACGTCTTGGATCACGCTCATGACTGGGATGTCCTGGCTGTCGCTGCGCGGCGAGACACACCCGCGCGCGCATCCGACGTGTCGGGATGGATGGTGCAAGGAGCCTCGCGGAAGGAGAGGCGGGTCATCGGCCGGCCCCCGCCTCGGTATCGCGGCCGAGGTCGGACCGCATCCGAGGCAGGACGGAGCGCCAGGGCTTCAGCATCCACAGGCAACCCGCCAGGACCACGACTTCCGAACACAGGACGCCGAAGAGCGACCAGGCCGGCTGAGCCACCAGCAGCAGGCCGATCACGGCGACGGCGCCGATTCCCACGCTCACGCCCGCGATGACCGAGAGGGGACGGAAGTCCTGCATCGTCTCCATCAGCACCCGCATCGGCGCGTGGATGAGCGAGACCGTGACGATGGCCCAGGCCGCCACCGCGATCAGCGTCATCGGCGCCGCCGTGAACTGGCCGGCGAACAGCTTGTGCTCGATGAGTTCGAGCGCCCAGAGGATGATGGCGCCGTAGGCGATGCAGCCGAGCCCGAGGAGGCCGGAGCAGATGAAGGCGAAGCGGCGGGCGAGGGTGAATTCGCCCCGGGCGAGATGGCCCGCCACCTCGGGCTGGACCATGTTGATGAGGGCGGATGCCGAGAGCCGCAGGGGGGAGAACAGCACGAAGGTGGCGGCCATCGGCGCATAGGCGGCCGGCCCCGCGATGGCGGCCACGAGAAGGCTCTGCCCCTGGCCCTGGACGTTGGCGGTGGTGACGTTGACCAGCGACCACGACAGGGTCGGGATCATGGCCCCGTAGCGGCGGCGCACCGAGCGGCCGAGGCTGAGCCGGATCGGTTCCCGCAGCAGGGCCAGCGATGCGACGATGCCGAGGCCGTTGGCGCAGGCCAGGGCGAACAGGGTCTCGTCGAGGCCGGGCGCGCCCTGGAAATGGATCATCGCCACGGTGAAGGCGGTGCCCGAGAGGGCGAAGACCACGTCTCCCAGCCCCGAGATCGCCGGCCGGTGCTTGGCGAAGAGCGCGAGGCGGAGATAGCTGCGGAGCGACCAGAGGCCGACGAAAAGGCTCCCCGCGAGGGCGTTGATGTCCGAGGTCGCCATCAGCGCCGCGCAGACCCCGGCCCCGATCGTCGCGGAGAGGATGACCGCCACCGTACCGAAGGTCACGTCGAACCCGCGCGCCGCGCGTCGTCCGGCGCGCGGCGGAATCGCGATGGTGGCCGGTACCCCGGCCAGCGACCGGATGTAGGTGAGCGCCAGCCCTCCCACGAGGAAGAGGATGGCGAAGCGCCCGTAATCGTGCGGGCTCAGGCTTCGCGCGAGGACGATGTTGATCCCGAAATGGAAGGCGCTCTGGGTGACTTCGCCCCCCAGCATGAGGATGAAGCGGCGCGCGAGGCGGTTCAGACCGTGCATGACGATTCAGCTCGCCGCGACGGCGCTGGCATCGACGCCCGCGCGACCGCCGATGCGGGCACGGATCATCGCCACCAGCCCTTCCGCTGCGGCGGCTTCTCCGAACAGAGCCGCGTAGCGAGCGCGGGCGGCCGCCGGAAAGTCCTGCCAGGAAACCGGATCGGTCACGATCCGCTCCAGGGCGGAGGCGAGGCTCGGCGCATCGTCGGGCGTGACGACCCAGCCGCTCGACCCCTCCTCGACCACCTCCGTCAGCCCGCCGATGCGGGACACGACGGGGGGGCGGCCATAGGCCATGGCCTCGATCGCCACGCGGCCGAGGGATTCCGGCAGGCGCGACGGCACCGTGACCACGTCGGCCCAGCGGTAGAGATCGGATGGATCGTCGACGAAGGGAGACAGGCGGATGATCGAGCCGAGCCCCGCATCGGCGATCTGGCGGCCGAGCGCCTCTTCGCGCGCCGTATCCTCGAAGGCGCTGCCGACGATGCGGACCTCGATCCGCGCGCGCACCTCCGGCGGCAGCGAGCGGATCGCCTCGACCAGGATCTCCTGTCCCTTGATGCGGCTGATCCGGCCCAGCATCAGCAGGCGCAGGGGACGCGAGCCGTCATAGGTCGAGGCCGGCGGCGTCTCGGGACCCGCAATGCCGTTATAGACCACCCGCATGGCGACCTTGGAGGTCAGCGAGAAGGCCTTCGCGGTGGCGCGGGAGTTGAACACGATGTCGGCCCCGCTCCAGCGGATCAGCCCGCGCAGAAGCTTCAGGGTGGCGCCCTGAGGGATCTCGTGGACATGCACGATGGCACGGCCGGGGCAGAGCCGGGCGGCCAGGAGATAATCCGCCACCACCGAGGTGTTGATGTAGACGAGGTCGCTCGCGCGCAGCCGCCGCCAGGCGCGCAGCATCGCCACCGGCAGCGTGAGCAGGCCGAGGGTGGCGAGGCGCGGTAGGTCGCGGCGCCGGAGAATCCAGAGCGGCTCGAAGACGATCCGCGAAGCAACGCCTTCGAGGGCGGCCACGATGGGGCCGGTGCGGGGCAGGACGACGTCGATGACGGCGGCGGGATAGGCCGCGCGAAAGATCCGCACGCTCTCAACGAAGCTGCGGTCGGACCCGTAGAGCTCGTATCCCTGATGGACGCAGGTGATGCGCATGCCGACTCGACCCTAATCCCAACCTGAACTGCCCCAAGATGACATGCCACGATGTTTTCAATCGTTACCGGGCAAGAACCTCACCCAGTGTAATCATGGGGCATGGTTGCCTGGAGATGTTTCTCGTGTCCCGTCGCGGGACGGTTGGGGGCTAAAGGAGACTCGGATGCCGTCGCACAAGCCCTCTCTGTTGATCCTGGGGACGCGTGGCATTCCCGCATCCCATGGCGGCTTTGAAACCTTCGCCGAGAAGCTCGCGCTCTTTCTCGTGAAGCGCGGCTGGCATGTGGCGGTCTATTGCCAGGACGAGGTCGAGGCGGTGAGCGAGCGTTTCCGCACGACCACCTGGCAAGGCGTCGAGCTCATCCATGTGGCCGTCTCCACCAGCGGCCCGCGGGCGACCCTGGATTTCGACTGGCATTGCGTGCGCGATGCCGCCAGGCGGGGCGGCGTCAGCCTCGTCCTCGGCTATAACGGGGCGGTCTTCCTGCCGTATCTGCGCCTCTCCGGCGCGAAGATCATCACCAATATGGACGGCATCGAGTGGAAGCGGCCGAAATGGTCCATGGCGGTGCGCGCTTGGTTCTGGACCAATGAGTGGATCGCCGCCTGGTCTTCGCACCGCCTCGTGGCCGACCATCCCGCCATCGCCGACCATGTGGCCACGCGCCGTCCGCGATCCGCCATCGCCACCATCCCGTATGGCGGCGATCCGATCTCGGCGGCGCCGACCGCGCCCATCGCGGCCATGGGCCTGAAGCCGGGGCGGTACATGACGTCGATCGCCCGGATCGAGCCCGACAACAACATCCTCACCATGGTCGACGCCTTCTCGCGCAAGGTGCGGGGCATGCGGCTCGTGGTCCTCGGCACGCTCTCCGACAGCAATCCCTATCATCGCGCCGTGAGGGAGGCGGCCAGCGACGAGGTGCTCTTTCCCGGCGCCATCTATGAATCCGAGACGATCAGATCCCTGCGCTTCCATGCGCGGGCCTATCTGCACGGGCATACGGTGGGCGGCACCAACCCGTCCCTTGTGGAGGCTCTGTGGGCCGGCAACGCGGTGATCGCCCACGACAATCCGTTCAACCGGGGGACGGCGGGCGAGGAGCAGTTCTACTTCGCCGATGCGGATGCCTGCGAGCGGCACATCGAAACCCTGATCGCGGACGATGGCGTGGCGAGACGGGCGGGTGTCGCCTCGCTCGCCCGTGCCGCCGACCGCTTCGAATGGTCGGAGATCCTGAAGCAGTACGAGGCGGAGGCGACGGCCCTCGGGGGCTTCGCCGCGCCGGCGGGCCAGGAGTCGAAGCACTCCGGCACCTCGTCCGCCCATCTCCCCCCGGCCCCGATGGCGATGGGAAGCCAGAGCCGAGATCGCGCTTCGTGAGGCCAGTGCCCACGCGCAGGGCGATCCTCGCGGCCGCGGCTTTGACGGCGGTACGGATCCCGGCCGCCGCCGCCACGCCGCCGCTCCGCCTGAGGCGCGGCGTCAATACCTGGCCGTGGTTTTCCCTGACGCGGGAATTCCCGGCGCCGCGCACGGATTACGGGACGCCGCCGTTCCAGGAGGGCCGGCCCGTCCCGACCGGCCGCGACCTCGCCCGTCTGCGAGCGGCCGGGTTCGACTTCCTGCGCCTGCCCGTCGATCCCGGCCCCTTCGCCGCCGCCGTGCCGGAGGAGCGCGAGCGTCTCATGGCCGACCTCAGGGCCGCGGTGGAGGCGGCGTTGCGCGCGGATCTCGCGGTCCTCGTCAACGTGCAGGCCAATGGCGCGACCCATCACTGGAACCCGCAGAATTTCTACGGCGATCCCGGCGCGCCGCTGTTTCCCACCTATCGCCGCTTCGTCTCCGACCTAGCCCGACTGCTGGAGGGGATCGCCCCGGAGCGGCTGGCGCTGGAGCCCGTCAACGAGCCGCCGCAGGGATGCGGCGCGGCATCGTGGCTGACGATCCAGGACGACCTCCTCGGCGAGGCCCGCCGGGTCGCCCCGCGCCTGACCCTCGTGGCCTGCGGCGCCTGCGGCAGCATGATCACCGGGCTCACCGCCCTCGACCCCGCGCCGCTGGCCCGCTTCGCGCCGCTGCTGTTCACCTTCCATTATTACGAGCCCTACCTGTTCAGCCATCAGGGGGCGCCCTGGATGCGGGAGCCGGTCTACCGCGCCCTCAACGCGGTGCCGTGGCCGGCCTCCGCCGGTCGCCTCGAGTCGACGCTGTCCGCCGTGAAGGCCAGGATGGACGGTGATGCCGGCCTGTCCGCTGAGGCGAAGCATGACGCCTACACCCTGACCGAGGCCAAGCTCGGCGAGTATTTCGCCGCCCGGCCCGATAAGGGCTACCTCGCCCGCCACCTCGCCATGGTGGGGGAATGGGGCCGCCGCCACGGCATCGCCCCAGGGACCATCGTGCTCGGGGAGTTCGGGGCCCTGCGCAGCGATGCGCGCTACGTCGCCTCCCATGCGGAGGACCGGGCGCGCTACGTCCGCGACGTGCGGGAGGCGGCCGAGGCCGAAGGCTTCCCCTGGGCCTTCTGGAACCTGTTCGACGGGATGGGGCTGATGGACGATGCCAGCAAGCGCTTCGATCCCGCCATCGTCACCGCCCTCGGTCTGCGCCTCCCGGCGGACGATCGCTGACCGCGTGGAACAGGCCGAGGAGGAGGATGGCGAATTTGGCGAGCAGCGTGGTCTTGCCGCCGATCCCCTCGAACGTGTTCACCAGGATGACGAAGGCGATGACGGGCAGGAACGTGCCGGGGCGGCAGTGGCGGACCAGCTCGATCATGTAGAGCGTCACCGCGACGGTGAGCAGCACCGTCATGAAGATGCCCTGGTAGACGAGGGTCCGGACGATGGGGTTCTCGATGCCCCATTCGAGCCCGCTCACGCGCCGTAGCGAATCCACCAGGCTCATATCCGGGCCGACCAGCAATTCGCGGAAGGGGATGCTGGCGACGAGGTCGAGCATTTCCACGCGGGCATTGGCGCTGCCGCCATCGGCCATGAACCGGCTGAGCAGCGCGTCGAAGAACCCGCCGGCCGCGAGGCCGCCGATGCCGAGGGGCACGAGGGTGAACAGGAAGATCCCCGCCGCCGCCGCCAGGAGCGGGATCCGGCCCGCGCTCAGCACCTTGTGCAGGGCGAAGAGACCGTAGCCGCCGCCGAAGATCAGCGTCACCACCATGGCCGAGCGCCCGCCGAAGGCCACGAGGGCGGCGAGCTGCAGCCCGATCATCGCGAGCCGTTGCGGACCGGTCATGCGTCCGCCACCGCCGATGAGGGCGAGGACGTAGCAGGCCGTGAGGGTGGCGTTGCCGAGGGGGTGTCCCTGAAGTGCGGCCGAGCGCGTATCGGTTGCGAAGACCTGACCGTCGAGCCGGTATGGGAAGAACAGGGTCTTCGTCGCGAATTCCGTGAGGCCGAGCAGGGCGTTGACCAGCAGCACCGCATGAACTGTCAGTTCGAGGCGCCTCCAGGTGAGCGCGTCGCGGTCGGCCAGCAGGACCACGAAGAGGCCCGGCAGCAGGAACGTGTCCAGCGCCCCCGCCATGCCGGGGCCGCTGCGCAGGACGATGTGCAGGAACAGCCCGATGCTGCACGCGGCCAGCAGCATTCCTGCCGGCCGTACCTGCACGGCATAGACGAGGTAGCCCGCCGGGTTGCCGGACTTCAGCGCGGCCCAGCCAAAAAGGACGATGACCAGATAGGTCGAGGGATGGATCTTCTGCGGCGCCGCGCCGGTGAGCCCGTCGTAATTGATCCCGACATTCCACAACATGCCGCCCGACACGCCGAGGATCAGCACGGTGAGGGCGATCAGGCCGAGCGGCATCGGGCTGCGCGACGCCGCTCCGGCTTCCTTCCGTCCTCGGGCCGGGGAATGAACCGCGCTCCTCATGGTCCGCCCGTCACGCCGCCGCCGCGTAGCGATCGACGAAGAGGCTGCCCGAGACCGGCCGGCCGAGCACTTCCGAGATGTCGAGGATATCGAGGAGGTCGCGCTGGCGCGTGGCGCCGTTTTTCGCCACGATCAGCAGCCGGTCGCTGGCAGCGGCGAGGGGCCCGATCCGCAGGTTGCCGGTCAGCACGCCGCCATCGATGAGGATGAGGTCGAAGCTCGATTTGGCGGCTGCGAGGAACTGCTCGATATTGGCCCGGCTCAGGGCCTCGCGCGAGGCCTTGGCGAGATCGCCGATGCCGATCCGCGCGGCACCGCTCTCCGCATCCGCCTTGGCCGCCGCCGCCATCCCGACCTCGCCGCGCAGGACCTCGATGAGGCCGGGGCCGGAGGCGTTCTCCTCCGGTGTCGCTTCGAGGTCCGCCTCGACCACGAGCACGCGCTCGCCGCGCGCCGTGGCCACCGCCGCGAGGAGATGGATCGTCGAGCGCCGGTCCGCCGTATCCGAGGCCGCCGAGGTGACGAGCACGCTCAACGCCTGGCCCGGCGGGTGGATCTGGCCGCGCACGCTGGCCAGCCGGTCGAGGGTCAGGCTCGCGGCGACGCTGGCCGGACGCTCGCTTCCCGCCTTGAACTCCGGATAGGTGGCGACCACGGAGGTGTGGGAGAGCCGCTCCATCTGGCGCCGGGACAGGACGGTGGGATCGAGATATTCGCGCACGAAGGCGAGGCCGGCCCCGAGGCCGAGGCCGCTGACGAGGCCGCCGACGAACAGCAGGAGGCGCAGGGGCCAGCTCCGCTCGGCGGGCGGACGGGCCCAGCTGATGACGCGGGCATTGGTAGTGTCGATGCCGGTCTGTTCCTGGATCTCGCGCGAGCGGTTGAGGAAGTTGCTGTAGACGGCCCGGCTGGTATCCACCTCACGTTCGAGCTCACGCAGGCGCACGGAGGCTTCGCCGGTGACGATGGAGCCCCGCTTCAGCTCGTCGAGATTTGCGGTCAGGGCTTTCTCGTTGGCGACGGCGCGCTGGTAATCCGTCTCGGCGGAGCGGGCGATGCGGGTCAGCTCCGTCTCGGTCAGGCGTTTGACGTCCTGCATCTGGGTCCGCACCGCCTCGATGAAGGGGTGGCGGTTGCCGAGCTGGGTGCGCAGATCCGCTTCCTTGCTCGCGAGTTCCGCATACTGGCTGCGCAAGCGCTCGATCACCGCGGACTGGATCGCCTCCGGGGCCGTGTCCGGTCCGAACGCGGTACTCCCGCGCGCGTCCTTGATCTGCTGCAGCCGGGTGCGCGCCTCCGCCGTGCGGGCGCGGGCGGCCACGATGCGGTTGTTGCTCTCGGCCAGTTGCTGCTCGCTTATGAGCTGGCCGCTCGCCGTGATCAACCCGTTCTCGGCCTTGAACGTCTCGACCTTGTTCTCGGCGACGTTGACGCGCTTGCGCAGGTCGTCGAGGCGCGACGCCATCTCGGACGAGGCCCGCGAGGCCGCGTCGGCGCGGGCGGAGGTCTGGTCCTTGAGGTAGGCGGCGGCGATGGCGTTGACGATCCTGGCCGCCTTGTCCGGGTTGCCCGCGGTGACCACGACATCCACCACGAAGACCTTGTCGGCGCGCTTCACCGCGAGCCTGCGCCGCAGGGCGCGGACGGCCCGGGCCTCGGCGGCGGCATCGGTGGCGGGTGCGGCGCCTTCGCCCTGGAGGGTGCGCAGGGTCCAGCTGAGGAAGCCGGTGCCGACGCCGCCGAAATCCGGGTCGTCGAGCAGTCCGGCATCGCGGGCGGCGCGGGTCAGGACCGAATCCGATTCGATCACCCGCGCCTGGCTCTCCACCTGCATCACACCGCCATCCGGCGCCATGGCGACGGGATTGACGTCGTTGGTGACGATCTGCTTGTCGCGCGGGTCGATCAGGATCTGGGCCGTGGCCGCGTAGAGCGGCGGTGCGAGGAAGCCGTAGGCCACCGCGATGAAGGTGAGCAGCGCGGCGGTTCCGAGCACCCAGGCCCGGCGCACGGTGAGGATGCGCCAGAGATCGCCGATCTCGGCGCTCTTGTCGGGCTCGGAGGAGGGCGGCCGGTCGATGCTGGATCGACCGATCCAATCCGCCGCCGCGATATGTCTGTCGATCTGTGCCATCGGATGCTCGGGCCGTGGCCGGGATACAGCCCGTCCTTCGGATACAGGCATGATCCGACTTTACTGACGATTCACCAACACCCGGAGATTTCCCCGGTCTCGGCCCTCTTCGTGCGGGGCATGGTTAGCGAACCATTAAAGTAATCCCGCCGCCGGTGCTTATTCCGAGGGCAGTGAAGGGTTTCTCAATCGCGATGGTGTAACGGGAAGACATGAGGGGGCGTCCCGCGTCGGACCGATCCCGCCATCCGGTGGCTTTCGGCCTCGGCTTTCGACTGTCCGGGGACCGACGACGATGCGCCTGCGACTGAGGTTGGATGGATGCGCCCCCCGCCGCTGGCATCTCCGCCTTCTGGAACGGCTCGCAGCACTTCCCGGGCTCGAAGTGGAAGTCGACCGCTCGCCGGGACCGGGGGGGCTGCCGGACAATGCCGCGCTGCTGTTCCGCCTCGAAGCTCTGCTGAACCGGCTGTCCCTCGGCGGTCTGTCCGCCCCCGTCCCGGGAAGCGCATTCGCTGCTTATCCCGAGCCCACGGCGGGCGCGTCCTGCATCCTCGATCTTTGCGGCGATGCGGAGGGCGGCCCGGACCTTCCGGTCTGGCGCCTCGGCTTCGACGGCGTGGCGGGAGAGGGCGCGCTTCTCGCGGCGCTTCTCGCCGGCCGCTCCCCCGTGGCGGCCCTTTCCACGGATGGCAGGATCATCGCCTCCGGGCGCTTCGGCGCCGAGGATCGCGGCACCATGCTCACCGCGTTCGAGGACGGGCTGATCCGCAGTATCACGCTCATCGTTGGCGCGCTTTCGGGCGCCCGGCCGCTTCTCCGGGACGGCGTCCCGGTGGCGCCGGAGGCGCCCGCCCTGACCGTGAAGACGATCGGCACCCGCGCCGCGAAGATGGCGGCGCGGCTCGTCGTCCGCCGCCTCTATTACCTTTGCTATCGCGCCCCCCATTGGCGCGTCGGCTGGCGTCGGTTGGCCGGCCCGGATCTCGTGGACCTGCGTGCGCATCCTTCGTCCGGCTGGCACGACCTGGCGGATGACGGCCTGCGCTTCTACGCCGATCCGTTCGGGATCGAGCACGAGGGCCGTACCATCCTCTTCGTCGAGGATTTCCCGCACGCGACGGGCAAGGCGCTGATCTCGGCTGTGGCCTTCGATGGGAACGGACCCATCGGAACGCCGGTCCCCGTGCTGGAGGAGCCGTATCACCTGTCCTATCCGTTCGTGTTCGAGCGCGACGGGTCGTTCTGGATGATCCCGGAGAGCTGCGCCAACGGCACGGTCGACCTCTACCGGGCCACGGCCTTTCCGGGCGGCTGGGTCAAGGAAGCGACGCTGCTCAGCGGCATCACGGCCAGCGATCCGACCCTGCTGGAGCGGGACGGCCGCTGGTGGATGTTCGCGACGGTGCGCGATCAGGCCGCCGATGTCGGCGGGGGGACGGTGCTCGGCTCCTACCACGACAGCCTGCATCTTTGGTCGGCCCTGGATTTCCGCGGCCCCTGGACGCCGCATGCGCGCAACCCGGTGCTCATCGACATCGCCTCCGCGCGGCCGGCGGGACGCATCGTCGAACGGGACGGCGCCCTGATCCGCCCGGTCCAGGATTGCCGCCTGGGTTATGGCGAGGCCCTGGCACTGGCGCGGATCGACCGTCTCGACGACGAGGGTTACGCGCAGACCGTGGAGACGATCCTGCGCTCGGGTCCGCTCTTTCCCGGCACCCGTCTCCACACCCTCAACCGGACCTCGACCTTCGAGTTCATCGACGGCTCGGCCCGCTCCCCCCGTTGGCGCAGGGGGCGATAGCCCGGCTCAGACGGTCTTGGTGCGCCCGATCGCCGGTCCGCGCGGCTTGGCGAAGGCCGTGCGCAGCAGGTGGAGGGCGTGCAGGCCGTAGCGGCCCACGCGGTTGCGCAGGCGCCGCAGGGTCCATACCGCACCGCTGCCGACCGTGATCTGGCGGGCATAGAGGCTCGCCTGAAGGCATTGCCGGTCGGAGGTCTGCTTGATCGGGTCGGCGTAGAATTCGGCGATCTTGTCCTTGCCCATTCCCGGGGTGGCGAACCAGCGCGGCAGATGCTCGGAGCAGAGCCGGTCGACATCGGTCAGCACCTTTCCGATCCCGGTCCCGGGGATCGGACAGGGGGTCAGGAAGGCGTCTCCCAGGAGCACGACCCCGTCGCGTTCCGCATCGGCCGCCTGGACGACGTCGATGGGGCGCATCTCCACGGGGCCCGTGACGGTGAGGTCCGGGCAGAGGCGGGCGAGGCCGGGCATGGCCTGCCGCATCAGCGCCTCGGGCGATTTGCGGAACTCCTTCACCCAGGGATCGGAGAGCGCGCGGTAGACGAAGAGATTGGCCCGCATCGTCGCGCCGATGGGAAAGAGCGTGACATAGGCCACCGTCTTGTCCGCGCTCTCGCCGTAATAGGTGAGGGATTCGAAGCCGAAGGACGAGGGCGGGGCCGCCATGTCGAAGCCGAAGCACAGGGAGTGCTTCTCGCTGATCATGGTCCTGCCGATACCGACCTTGCGCCGGAGCACGTCGCCGAGGCCGGTGGCCAGGAGAACCAGCCGCGCTGTGCGCACGCTGCCATCGGCGAGGGTGACCGTCTGCCGTTCCGGGCCGGTCTCGATCTCCGCCACGCGCCCGATGACCAGGGGCGAGGAGGCGGGCAGGGCGCCGCGCAGGTCGTTGATGAGGGGCGTGTAATGGACGCCGTATTCGCGCACGGCATGGCGCGAGACCAGATGGCCGAAGCGCGTGACGCAGACCTCGTCCACCGGCGTCGTCACGGCCCGCGCCAGTTCGCCGAAGCCGAGCTTCTCGAACAGGTCCATCTGCGGCACGCCGAGCTTTTCCGCCCGGAAGTCGGGGGGATAGACCGCGTGAGTGTCGATGATCGCCGCGTCGTAACCGGCCCTGGTGAGCGCAATGGTCGCGGTAGTCCCGGCGAGGCCTGCTCCGATGACGATGACGTCGTGGTGGATCTCAGACATCCAGAACCTCCCGCCCGAGCCCGAATGGGCCGCCTCTCCTCCGCCCCGTGCGTCCGCCGTGCCATTTTGGCACCCATTCGCGGCGCAGGCGGGTCGGGACAACCCCTCGCAGCAGGGCATATGCCGCCCGCTCCGTCGCGATCAAGGTGCGCCGTTAGCCTAAAGAATCCGTGCGGTTAACACTGCCGTTTCGAGCCGGGCCGGCAAGTTACCTCGGCGAGTTACCTCGGCAAGTCGAGCCGCGCGCGAAGACCATGGAAGCTTCCGCGGTCGAGACGAAGCGTGCCGCCATAGAGTTCGGCCAGTTCCGTGGTGATCGACAGGCCGAACCCGTGGCCGGGCACGGTCTCGTCCAGGCGTTTGCCGCGCCCGAGAACCCCGGCGGCTGCGTCCGCGTCGAGGCCCGGCCCGTCATCCTCGACCGTGATGGTGACGCCCCGTTGGTTGAGCGCGGCAGCGATCCGGACCCGCGCCCGGCACCAGCGGCAGGCATTGTCGATGAGGTTGCCGAGCATCTCGTCGACGTCCTGGCCGTCGCAGGCCACCGCGATGCCGTCCGCCACCTCCACCGAAAAGGCGATGCCCTTCTCGGCATAGAGCCGCGCGAAGGTGGAGCGGAGATCGGCCACGGGCGCCTCCAGCGCCGTCCTCTCGCGGGTGGCCCCGCCCAGGGCCGCCGAGCGGGCGCGGCGCAGATGATGGCGGATCTGCCCGTCCATGCCCGAAACCAGAGTCGTGAGCCGGCCGTCGGGATCGCGCTCCCCGTCCCGCAGCGCCATGGTCAGGGTCGCGAGCGGCGTTTTCAATCCGTGGGCGAGGTTGGCCACATGGGTGCGTGCCCGTTCGAGATTCGCCGCGTTTTCGCCGAGCAGCGCGTTCACCTCGCGGACCAGGGGACGGATCTCCGCCGGCTGCGTCTCCGGCACCTGTGCGCGCTTGCCCGCGCGAATCTCGGCGAGGTCCCGGCGCAGGCGCTCCAGCGGTCGGAGGCCCAGGCGCACCTGCGCGATGAGGCCGGCGAGGAGGCAGAGGCCGAGCACGGCGAGGATCAGCGCCAGCGTGAGGCTCGCCTCGCGGACGGGGCCGCGCAGGGCCGCCA